>CANKAT010000073.1 GCA_947479815.1 Sphingobacteriaceae bacterium | reverse complement strand
GGTTTGATGAGTAGGTAATAAGTTATAAGTTATAAGTAATAGGTTATAAGTATAAAGCTGAAAGCTAAAAGTTGAAAGCTGAAAGCTAAAAGCTGAAAGCTGAAAGTAATAAGTAATAAGTAATAAGTAATAGGTAATAGGTTATAAGTATAAAGCTAAAAGCTGAAAGCTAAAAGCGAAATTTTGTTTAGTAAATATTTATACCGCCTAACCAACCCGATAGCTATCGGGTAACCAACTAACCAACTAACCAACTGATAACCGATAACAGACAACTGATAACTGATAACCGATAACAGACAACTGATAACAGATAACAGATAACCGATAACTGATAACTGATAACTGACAACTGATAAAAATATGGAACAAAATTCACTTCCAATAAATGAAATTATAGAGGCAAACCCAAATTTTACCCGTCGTGAAATGTTGGGCATAGGTAGTATTGCCGGCTTGACTGCTTTAACTGGCGTCTCAACCGATACTATCGGACAAATTCAGGATAGAAAACCTCGTATCGCTGTACTGGCAACATTCTGGGGAGCAACCAGATCACATGCCGACTGGTTAGTGAATAAGTTGATTGACGGTTATTGGTGGCAGGGTGCTTATCATGCTTCCCGTGTTGAAGTGGTATCTCTTTACCTGCACCAGCATGATACAAGCTTACTCGGACAGAAAGTAGCTAAAGCAAAGGGGTTTCCAGTATTTAAATCGGTTGCTGAAGCATTGACATTGGGTGGCAAGGAACTCGCAGTTGATGGTGTTGTTGTTGTAGGAGAACACGGCAATTATACAACCGATTTGAAGGGGCGTTGGATGCTGCCACGCTGGTGGTTGCACAGTCAGGTTATCCGCGTGTTTGAGCAAAGTAAGCGCTCAGTACCGGTGTTTAACGACAAGCATTTTTCATACAACTGGGATGATGCCAAGTGGATATTTGATAAATCTCGTGAGTTAGGCTATCCTTTAACCGGAGGATCACTGCTTCCGGTATACTATCGCAAACCCGAGATAGAACTAGCAAATGATTCGCCCATCAAACACTCAATCGTAGTTGGAGCTGCTCCAGATGAAGGAGCTATTTTTCATTGCATTGAATTATTACATGCATTCGTTGAGCGTCGTAAGGGCGGTGAGACGGGAGTTAAATCAATACAATCTATCCGTGGGCCAGAATCATGGAAATGGATTGAACGCAACAGCTGGGCAGCTAATCTACTGGAAGCGGTAGCCAAAAGACTGGAATTAAAGCCAGAAACCTATCAGGCAAATCCAAGAACCAATATTTGTGTAATTGAATACAATGATGGAACGAAGGCAGCTATCATTGGTGTTCCCTTATCCGGATGGACTTACGCCGGCGAGATTGAAGGTCAAACTGAGCCAACAATTGTCTCTTTACTTGGCTTCCCGGGTCCATTCGACCAGTATCACGCCTCTAACGCCCAACCACATTGGATCACAGAGATGATGGTAACCAAAAAAGAACCATTCAATCCTGAGCGGCTACTATTGACAACCGGAATCACGAACTTCTATATGGAATCAAACTGGGAAGGCAGCAAATACTCTGCAGTTGGACGCCGCATCGAAACTCCGTTCCTGAATATGACTTATCATCCAACACGAGCAGCTCAATTTAACACGGGTGAAAGGCCACCAGCAAGGCCTTATATTCGGGGGTTTGATCAGTAAGGGGAAGGGGGTTGTCAGTTATCAGTTGTCAGTTATCAGGCTGACGACATTTGAAGGTTAATATTGAAAGGGGACAGCTGAAAGGCGAAAGCTGAAAGCTGAAAGGTTAAAGCTGAAAGTAATAAGTAATAAGTAATAGGTTATAAGTATAAAGCTGAAAGCTAAAAGCTGAAAGTAAAAAGCGAAATTTTGTTTAATAAATATTAATACCGCCTAACCAACCCGATAGCTATCGGGTAACCAACTAACCACCTAACCAACTGATAACAGATAACAGACAACTGATAACTGATAACTGATAAAAGGCGAAAGCTAAAAGCTGAAAGTAAAAAGCGAAATTTTGTTTAATAAATATTTATACCATCTAACCAACTAACCAACTGATAACAGATAACAGACAACTGATAACTGATAACAGTTAACAGACAACAGATAACAGAATAAATGAAACGCCGCGACCTAATCAAGACTTTAACTCTCCTTCCGCTAGCAGGAAGTTTTCCATTCGATTCAATTTTTGCTGCTCCAGCAGGTGCTAAGCATGCACCCTATAATTTGCAGCAAAAACCAATGCCTGATTTGCATCGAACAGCTTTTGTGATGGACGGGCATACGCATGTAATGACTCGGGAACTATTGATGGGAACCGATATCGGCCAGCGTTATACCGATGGGAACGTGGATCTGCCAAGGGCTAAAGAAGGCGGTATAGACGCAATGTTCTTTTCAGTGTATACTCCAGAACACTATTACCCTGGAAGGTTCGAGGTAAAAAATACATTTCGTGTGGTGAACCTTGCATTAGATCAGATAAAAAAGAATCATTCGCAAATCGAACTGGCACTAAATGCCTCCGATATTGAGCGTATCAATAAGAAAGGCAAAATGGCGGCTTTTCTTGATCTGGAAGGCCCTTGGGATATGGATGGGGATATAAACTTACTCCACTCGCTTTATCGCCTAGGACTTAGATCGATACAATTACCTGCACATAATACCACCAATGCTTTCATAGATACCTGCAATGACGTAAGCCGCTGGGGTGGAATCAATGATCTGGGTAGAAAAATCATATCCGAAATGAATAGTCTTGGTATGGTCATTAACATTGCTCATGCCTCTAATAAGGCCATATTGCAAAGTGTGGAGGCAAGTAAACATCCATTAATATACAGTCATGGAGGATTTTACGGCATTGTACCTCATCCGCGGTGCATAACAGACGAAGCTGCAAAAGCTCTCGCAGCAAAAGGTGGTGTAATTGGTATCCACTTCGGTAGCCTCTTTAACAATCCTATTTATTGGAAATGGCAGCAAGGTCAAAAAAAATCAAACGAGACAAAGCCGGGAACAGTACAAGCTGCACCTCTAAAAACCATCGAAGAAGTAGATAAAGAAGTATTGAAAGATGTTCCATTAAGTTTCAAAGGAACTATTCCTGAAGAATATTGGATGCATGTAGATCAACTGGCTAAAGTAATTGACTATGGTGTACAACTAGTTGGCGAAGACCATATGGCCTTGGGTTCCGATTTAGATGGCGGTCCTGAATTACCTCGTGAAATTAAAGACATCAGCGATTATCCACAGATCACCATGGCCTTGCAAAGACTAGGCTACAGCGACCTCAGGATCAAAAAAATTCTAGGTTTAAACTGGCTAAGGGTAATTAAAGAAGTGACTGGGTCTTAATAACTCTTGACTGGGTAAAGACTTACGAAATCACCTAGGGCAGCGGAAGGGAATATGAATTTCATTATATTCAAGTTACTAATCCAACACGTATTTGCAATTCAAGTCCAAAAACAAAAAGAGCTAAATCAATTCAATTTTTAAATCAATCAAATAAAAAATTATGGGTAGCAAATTCGGAATTTCATTTTCGTTCTGGCGACTGATTGGGCTATCTTCTTTAAAAGGTAGCTTAGCTAAAGCAACAGGAATACCAACTACTAAAAACGGATTTAATTCAAAATTGGGAAGAATTATAATGAATTTTTTATTAGGGAAATAAGGAAATAATTTAGATATTTTTCCAACCAATAACTTTTTTTCCTTCAAGAGAAACTTCAAACTTGTAATTTATTGTCCCTCTGTTTGTTTCATATTTTCCATAAAACCATTTATACTTTTTCACCTTATTAACGACTCTCTCTTCAATATTGTCAGCTTGACCTTTGGCAATAATTAAAAGCTCCTCGTCCATATCAATAAACAATTCGCCTTTTTTTGCCTTATCATAATTTCTTTTTCCATATTTTTTGATAAGAATATCTTCCTTATCACTTTCAAGTTTTCTTATCTGCTGCTTTAACGCAAGCTTTTTCTCTTCTTCGGCTTCATAAAGCTCAAGATATTTTGACCAGTGTTCATTGTTTTTGTTAAAGTTAGATTCTTGGATTAAATAAAAATCAGGAAGAGAATTCTTATTCAAAAGGCTAATAATCTTTTTAGTATTTGATTCTTGTTTGTCAACTTTATCTTGTTTGATACTAGCCATTTTTTTAGAAAATTTGTTTCTTAGGATCAGAAAAAACAGGCCAAGAAAATTGCCAATAATTACAATGAAAAAGCCCGTCACCCCAGAGTAACCACCTCGTTTTGCAATTTTAAAACCCAGATACCCTAAATAAAACCAGACAGCAATAAAAAGAATAATAATTGTTTCAGTTGTTTTCATAATAATTTCAATAATCAAAACCGAGATACTTTCTAACCCTAGCTGGAATAGCCTTTGTTATTTTTTCCTTGTCGGAATTTAATTTTTTCTCAATATTTTTTTTAGCAATTTCTGTATTAATTTCTGCTTTAAATAATTCTTCTTTGATAAGATTGTTATTTTCTATTTTCTTTTTAAGTAAAAATAAATAAAGTCTCGAGATTAAATACATTCTGAAATAACAGATAAATTACTCATAACTACAAAATGATACGGAATATTCCAAATTTTTAGAAAATTATATTAGAGCAAAACAAGAAAATTCAGGTAAAGTCAAAATGGCATTTTTTAATATAATACAGGTGGCAAATTTCAAAAAAAAAATTTGGGTTTAGTAACAAAGCCATCTAGAATAAAATTGAAATTTCTTGTATCATTAGCGCAAGTCGAATTTTCCACAAACACTTCAAGTAGTTGTCATTTTGATATAAACCAGACCCTAATTTCCTTCTCAAGCAAGCCAATAATTAGTCCACCCAAAATAAATAAAGAAGCTAAAAGTTTCCAGGATTGCAGTTCTTCACCTAAATATAAGGCAGAACTGATAAAACCTACAACCGGCACCAATAATGTAAAAGGAACAACAGCAGATGTAGAATAAGACTTCATCAGAAACGCCCAGGCACCATAACCGATATGTGTTGAGAAATATACAATATAAAATAAAGCAGCGATGGCAGGCCATGACACCTGTTGCAGCGAACTCAAGATAACGACAGGTCCATCAAAAAAGAAAGAGACAAGAGCCATTACCGGAAAGGCAACCAAATTTCCCCAAACTACCAGTGCCAAAGGCGATTCGGAATGGATTTTCTTTGTAAATATATTCCCTGCTGACCATGAAAATGCAGCAAGTAACATCAAAATCAGCCCCAATAAAGTACTCCCGCCATTTAAATGATATCCCACAATACCAATCCCAATGAAAGAAACCAGTGAGCAAGCAATTTTGAAATTACTTGGACGGTCATGATAAAATAAAAAAGCAAGTCCCATTGAAAAGAAGACCTGAATCTGTAGAATAAGCGAGGCAAGCCCAGGAGATATGCCAAGTTTAATTCCAGTAAAGATCAGACCAAACTGCAAGGCAAAATTTAAGAGCCCATAATAAAAAATCAGCATCAGTGGAGCTTTTGGCCTAGGCATAATAAATACCCATGGCAAAGCTGAAAAACCAAAGCGAAGAGCACTTAACAGAAAAGGCGGGAAACTCTGTAGCCCAATATAAACTGCAACGAAATTAACACCCCAAATCAATACGATGATTAGAACTACTAAAAGATGCTTTGGTGTTAAATTTGTTTTATTCCCCATTATTCTAACTCCACATTAACCAGGATTTCGGCAAACCTAAATATTTTCATTGGTTAAATTAATAATTCATTTGAAACTTGATCTCTTATTAGCTACCATCCGGGTTTCCTCCCTATCTAGGAGATGTGAGGTGGCTTTTATTACAAATCGCATAAATGGGCTGGTTTAAATCCGGCTGGTTTAAAGTATTCCCCAATAAACGCCAGTTGTGCTGAAAAGTGCCTAATAAATCCGTTTTAAGATAAATATGCTTGTTTTGAGTGAACCCTTTTTTAATAAGTTCTATAAATAAGTTTGACTTAAGTGGCGCATTGCTATAAACGGTATTTGCACGATTGAGACGGATAAGCTTTGAAAGGCAAGCGTTTAATGCTAGATTATTCATTTCTGCTAAGGTATATAATTATAAATGATGTCAATAATTGGCAACACTATTTTGAAAACAATGCAGAGATCAGGATCTTAATATAATTTTATAAACATAAATGTTTATTTTTGATTTATAAACATTTATGTTTATTTTTGATTATGGAACTGTCAATTGAAATGTATAAAGGAATTCATCCGGGAATTATATTAGAACGTGAGCTAAAAAAAAGAAATCTGAAAAAAGGCCCATTCGCACTTTCATTACAAGAATACCCCCAAATTATTAATGATATAACAAAAGGTAGACGTGGGTTAACTCCTGCCCTATCCCTAAAAATTGATAGCGCATTAGGCTTAGAGGAAGGAACCATGCTCATTCTTCAGGCTTATTATGAAATTAAAAAGGAGAAGCAAAAAAGTGAATCAGGTGATCATCCCAACCTTTCTATTTTGCGAAAAATTCTTTTCTGGGATACCGACATCAGTACAATTGAATGGCATCAGCAATACAAAACTGTTATTCAGCGTGTATTTGAGCGCGGAAATGACGATGAGAAAAAAGAAATTCTCAGGTTCTATGGCAAAGAAAAAATAAAAGCTATTACTGGCAGCACCCGGATTACGAAGAGCAAAATATAGGTAATGGGTAATAGAACAGCGATGTGCTATTATTTGCCCTCTACTTGGTGTTTTTGCCATGTAGGCAATTTAGTAAGGTACTTGTTTTAGGGTGGTGGAATGCCCAGATTACTCTGAGGTTTAAATTTTTGTGCGCCTATTGATTTCCCTACTAACCTCGGGACAAGCTTCTACTCTAATCAACTTATATAAAATAGTTATGGACAAGCAAATACATGAACATTTGTTTTAATGATTATCCCCCTACCCGAATAATTAACTGGTTAAAATGACCTAATGGCGCGAACAGAAAAAGGTGCAAACACTTGGTTTGCCGATATGGCATTTTGAGGACTAATAAAATTATTAAAATGTACGAAATACGCAAAGGTTAGGGAAGATTCTATTTGCGACGAACTCCAATAATGGGATTCATTAAAACCACCAATAGCAACTCTATTTAAGTATAATTTATATAATTCATCTATACTTGGTAGATACCAGTCGGTGTATCCTCCTCCTGTATAAGCTCTCGCCAATCCTGCTGCATAACTAGTAGATGTTGCGCCTTGAATTGTAATAATGCTATTTGTATTGGATAACCCCGTTCCTATTGCAGTACCTGTTGCTCCTGTGGCGAGGCCAAAATTACCATTATACCATTGAATTCCAGTATTTAGAAAACCATTGGAATCTTTTTCGGTTGGTATTTGATCTGATGATGCTGCAATTAAACCATGTGTTGCATTTGGAACATAACCAGGATCGCCAGAAACTAAGATATAAGCTATTGTACCTCCTTGAAATGATTGACCAACAGTTAAAACGGCTGATTTTGCTCCTCCAGTAATATTTTTCCATGCGGTACCATTATAAACATTCAGTTCGCCAACTCCACAATCGGAGCACCACACCAATAAGCCCGCTGCTGGTGAAGTGATTGCCGCTATTTGAGCAGTTGTCATTCGTGGTGGTAAAAAACCTTGTGTGGTTGAACTTGCTTCTAGTACTGCTGAAGCGCTAGCAGCTGACGATGCGCCTACGATTACTTTGCCATTGACCGTTGCACTAGTAAAATTTCCAGTAATTTTTGTTGCTGCTACATCTGTAATTTTTGCATTAGTGATTGCTCCATCTGTAATGGTTGTAGCATTTCCCACAGAAGTAACTGGACCTGTTAAATTTGCATTCGTAGTTACAGTAGTAGCTAAGGTAGCTGTTGCTGCATTACCTGTTGTATTTTGATTGAATATTGGAAAATTTGTTAATCCAGCAGCACTGCCAGTAGGTGTTAAATAATCCGTTCCAGCAACTGCAGCTGTCATAGATCCTATGCCATTTCCTTTTACTAAACCAATTAGTGCTGCAGCTCCTGTTCCACCATTAGCAACAGGTAAAGTTCCTGTAATTTTTGTTGCTGCTACATCTGTAATTTTTGCATTCGTAATTGCTCCATCTGCAATTGAAGTGGTTTTCACTGCACTATTAGCAATTTTAGCAGTTGTTACTGCATTATCACCAATCGTTGTGGCATTTCCAACACTGGTCACATCTCCTGTTAAATTTGCATTGGTAGTTACAGTAGTAGCTGTAGTCGCGGTTCCCGCATTTCCTGTCACACTTCCTACTATAGGATTGGTCACTGTTAAATTAGCTAGAGTACCTACGCTTGTTAAACTAGAACCTGTAATAGTTGACTTTAATGTACTTCCTGTTAATGTTTCTGCAGCAGCTGGCACAGTAATATCTGCACTTCCATCAAATACTACTCCGTTGATATTTTTTGAAGCAGCTAATCTAGTGGCTGTTCCTGCGTTACCTGTAGCAGATAAGTCAGTTGCATTCGCCATCAACTTCCAGGCAGTACCCGAATAATAATAAAAACCGATGGGAGCCGTGGTTTGATAAACCAATAATCCCTGTGCTGGACTCAGAATCGCATCTTTTTGGCTAGCAGTAATTCTGGGTATTAAGATCCCTTTATTATTGCTACTAGAAGTAACTTCTAATGCTGCAGAAGCTGCAGGAGTAGTTGTACCAATTCCAATTTGAGCAAATGCATTGAGAGATCCTAGCATTAACAAAATGCTGAATAGCAGATAAAAATTAGGTTTCATTGGAGGACAATTATTGATTAAATATTTCTGGTTAATATTGGCCGTTTTTTTGTTTGAATGAGAACTTAAAAAAATCATAATCCACATTCGAATTGTCAACTCTATAGATATACAATTTTAAAAAAAAAATCCTATTTACCTAAATTATTACCAATAAAAGAATTCAATAATTAAATTAATTACTGATATAAAAATTAAATTATTATTAAAAAAGCTGTCTATAATAAACCAAAAAGCAATTATTCTAATTATAGAATTTATTTTAAATTAACTCTTGATTGAAAAAAGTCAATGAAAACAGCAGTAATTTCAGAAATACAAATGAGCTATAAAACAGGTTTAATCAGGTTGAGCGCCTTTGTTAACCCAATCCAATGCTTTTTCGAAATTGATTTCAATTGTAACCAGACCACTCAAGGGTTATGTTCTTTAAAATCTGAAATTGTTTAGCCAGTAAACAGCGTTTAGATACTCAAAAAGCCATAAAAAAACAAAAACCCTAGATTACTCTAAGGTTTAAATTTTTGTGCGCCCACCTGGGCTTCCCGACATCCGTCGGGATAAACTTCTCACCCAAGTAGGCAAAAAAAAAGCAACTCGTTGAGTTGCTTTTTTGTGCGCCCACCTGGGCTCGAACCAGGGACCAAAAGATTATGAGTCTTCTACTCTAACCAACTGAGCTATGGTTAAACCCATATTTTAACCCATTTTCATCGAAATGAGTCAGTAAATGAGTCAGTTTGATGTATACCGAACCCAAAATCTTTGGTTCTGAAGATTTAAAAAAAAGAACCTATATCCTGTTTTATTTAGATGGTAGTAGAGTCCGTATTTACAATGGCAATTTATTAGGAAAGAATCTTCACCCAAACAGGGTTAATAACCTAAAAGAGCGAGATAAATTATTAAACGAACTTTTATTTGAAGTTAAGATTGCTCTAAAAACAAATACTCTAAAAATAGATTCTAAACCTGCTTTGGAGGAAAAGCTCTATACCACAAAAGAAATACTTTCTAATGCAATTGCTAATAAGCTTTCAATGGACATCAGTTCAGAATACAAACGAAATCTTAAATATATCTATGCCGCATTTATAGACTTTCTTAACACCTTTGAAAAGGAGTCTGATATTAACCAAATTAAGCTCTCGCGTATTGAAGAGTTCTTAAGCAGATATAATTCATCAGGTACATATTATATGAATAAACGTAGAGACTTAGGTGTATTATTCTCAGCGGCAAGTAAACTTCTGCAACAGCCTGTTCTCTTAATGAAGAATACCAGCACCAGGAGAACTCAAAGCAGGCTCCATAAGATATATGAACCTGAGCAATTGAAGTCTGTTTTAAGCTATTTAAAGACTAATAACCAACATCTATACTTATGCTGCTTGATTACCTTCGGATGCTTCCTAAGACCACATAAAGAAGTAAGAAAGCTAACTGCTGGGCACTTTAAAAAAGGCATCTCTGAAATCCATTTATCAGGTAATGAAAACAAGGGAAGAAAGGTAAGAGTGGTTTATATACCAGATTATGTTAGGAAAGAAATAGAAGCTCTCCTACCCTATTTAAAATCCACTGATAATATCTTTTCTAAGAACTTTCAACCCTATAATGAAGCTTATTTTAATACTGCTTGGACAAGAGCCTGGATTAAGATGTTTCAATTGGGCATCATTGAAGCAAATCAGACCATTTACTCTTTCAGACATACAGCAGCCGTAGATGTTTATAGAAGAACTAAGGATGTAAATTTACTTAAGAGTTTATTAGGTCATTCGAGCATTATGGTCACGCTTAAATACCTGCGTGGTTTGGGTGAATATAATGAAGAAGTTTTGAAGGATGCTGCTCCAAGATTGGAGTTTTGATTCATTTGAAGATAGTTTAAATCACATAAATCTGTTAAGGAATCTCCTTAAAAATCATCATAACTAACGTGTATTCATACTATATATAATCAAGCCATACAGACTTTAATATAGCCCTCTAGTCGACTTATTTTATGTTGCTCTAGTGTTTAGATTTCAACAAGATAAAGTCCTTTAAATCACCTTATTTAAGCTCTGCACTTTTAATCAACTGTTTATTATTCATTTATTAGATGGGATTGCGTTTAGGCAATATTCAGGTTTTGAATAGAGGGATTGTACTATAAGATAATAGCATCTACATATTATTTGCTAGAAGCTACAAAGGAGACAAAACCTATTCAAAGTAGTTATTATGAAAATGAGCGTATAGCATTTGTCTACACGTGAAAAATGATTTATAAATGAACTTGAAGGGTACGGGGTCAAGTATTTTGGGTTCTTTTCAAATACCTAACATCCCTATTACTACTATCATCACAGCTGTATATACTCACATCAAGTTTTACTGATCCTACAGCAGGTTAATTATTGATTATGTAGTTTAAAAACGGTTTTAATTGGGTTTTGAATTCAGTTTAAATCTAGGGGAATAATGTTTTGAAATCATCTGAGCGCATCCACATAAAAGAGGGGCAATTCTTTCTGAAGGATTTATTTTAAACAGCTTTATGGACTGTGTAAGCCACAATTTTCATACTAAGTGAGGGCGGCACAAGCTGTAGGAATCATTAAAGAGGGAACGATTGTTTATGTGGATGCTGTGGCTCAACATAAGGAACATAAGATTATGTACAGGGTGTTAAATCAGTGGGTTCCTTATTATTATTTCCAATTGATAATTAATTGATCAACAATAGTTAAAGACAAGCAAATACCTAAATAGTTGTTTTAAGATTATTCCACTTGTAACATAATTGGCAACTCATAGTATCAGGCCATGAATTTTAACATTGCTTGATTTTCGGTAATTCTAAATTCTTTAATTCCTACAGCAATCGGAGGATAAATAATTAAAAAGCTCTGATGGCACGAACAGAGCTTGCGTTGAGCTTACTGTAGTCGCCCTGATTGTTATTCCAGAAACCCTTGCTATACGCGAGGCTGAAGTCGCTCTCCGTAGAACTCCAATAGTTGGTTTCCGCAAAATAACCAATATTTGTATTTGGGGCCAGCGCACCTTGTCCTATGTTAGTATACATTAAATTTAGTTCATATATTGAGGGTAAGTACCAATCACCATAAGTTGTTGTTATTCCTCCTACAGTTTTAGTTACAGAATACTCATTACAAACCGTTGCAGCAAATGCATTCCCATCAACTGAACCTTGATTAGCAATAATAATTGCCGTATTTTTTAATCCTGCACCAACCCCATCTGCTCTTGCCCTTGTATTTGTATTTGAACCACCATACCACCTAATTCCTGTACTTTGATCTGATGTAGCTGCAATTAAACCATGCTTACCTCCGTCATATACATAAAACACAATACCTCCTCCATATAATTCACCTATTGTATGTGTACCTCCACCACCAGCAGCTGCCGTCCATGTTGGAATTCCATTTGCATTTGCAGTTAAAACTGTACCTGCGGCGCCATCGCTATTAGGATAAGTAACTGCACCTGCTGTAATGGTACCACTGGTTTTAACATTAGTTACACTTGTATTACCCAAGATAACTTGATTACTTGCAGTTGCCGAAGAACCTGTAGCTCCGTATCCAATAAAAGTATTGTTATTTCCAGTTGTATGGGTATTACCTGCTTCGTAACCAATTGCGGTATTGCTTAACCCAGTAGTGTTAAGTAGAAGTGCATCTTTACCAATTGCAGTATTGTTGCCACCAGTGGTGTTAGAATAAAGTGCTTGCATGCCATTTGCAGTGTTTTGGCTCCCTGTCATATTAGATTTAAGTGCCGAAGCTCCAGTTGCGGTGTTTAAAATCCCAGTTGTATTAGCTCTTAGTGCAGCTTGACCATTTGCAGTATTGTTGTCACCAATAGTATTAGAGTAAAGTGCCTCCTGACCATTTGCAGTGTTGGAGTTACCAATAGTATTAGAGTAAAGTGCAGCGTTACCAGTTGCAGTATTGTATGTACCAGTCGTGTTAGCTCTTAGTGCAGCCCGTCCATTTGCAGTATTGGATCCACCCTCCGTGTTAGAGTAAAGTGCCTCCTGACCATTTGCAGTATTGTATGCACCAGTCGTGTTAGAGAAAAGTGCAGCGTTACCAGTTGCAGTATTGTATGTACCAGTCGTGTTAGCTCTTAGTGCAGCT
>CANKAT010000072.1 GCA_947479815.1 Sphingobacteriaceae bacterium | reverse complement strand
TACCTGTTAGGATCATCAAATCTGCCCAGGATATTTTACGTCCGTATTTTTGCTTAATCGGCCAAAGTAAACGGCGAGCCTTATCCAAGTTACCGTTGTCGGGCCAGCTGTTTAAGGGTGCAAAGCGCAAAGTTCCTGCCGCAGCACCACCACGACCATCACCCACACGGTAGGTTCCTGCACTATGCCAAGCCATACGGATGAAAAACGGACCATAATGTCCATAATCTGCTGGCCACCAATCCTGTGAATCAGTCATTAATGTGAAAATATCTTTCTTTAGGGCATCCAGATCAATGCTCTTAAACTCTTCTGCATAATTAAAATCCTTACCGTAAGGATTGATCACAGATGAATTTTGATGCAGCATCTTCAGGTTTAAGTGATTCGGCCACCAATCTGCGTTTGACAGAGTTCCGGCTGCTGTTTGCCTTTGCGATGCCGCTAAAAAAGGGCATTTTGCTGCATCTGAGGATGTGCTATGAGGTGTATTTTCCATAATTTTAGTATAATTAATCGTTGTATTGCAAATTTAAGAGAATATCTGGTGAAAACACTTCAATAATATTGATATAACTATAGATAAAATTGATAGTATAGATAAATACTATAGAGTCTATTAATATATTTTTAAAATAATATTGATTTAGAATACGTAGCAAACGCGCATTAGCGCTGGCTTTTATTTTCTGAAAATCAGGATGCAAAACAGGTTCAGTTTACGTTTGCAGGCCAATCAAAATTGTTTACATTCAAATTCATATTAGGTTTATTTCAATATATTTATAAATCATCCTACACCCTATTTGATGCGTATTCTTTCTTTTTACCTTTTAATCATTCTATTATACTCCTGTTCTAAACAAGAGAGTAGCCCTAAAACTACGGTTACAACACCCGCGTCTACCCAAATACTTAGTACAGTAAAAAGTAGTTCGATCCTAATAAAAATTCCAAATCTTAGCGCTGCCGATATCGGTAATTCTATCAACGGAAGTATATCAGGCACTACACTTTACATTAAAGATGGCTTGGAACATCTGATTATCTCACCGACACTTTTTTTCAATGAACCTTTAATTCCTGCTATTCATCTAATCAAGAAAAATAATGAATGGTTATACGAATCTAGTTATGCAGAAGGGGCAATGGGAGCGGGCAGAGACAGTGAATTGCTTGATGATTTAGGAACAATCGCCTTTGCCGACCACGGTCTTGAATTAAAACAGGGAACTTGGCCACACGGGAACATCGTGATTGCGAAAACTAATGGAGAACAATTATCGTGGTCTACCCTAACAACTGATAGGAGTTTCTATCATTCACTTTCAACTGGCGATTTAAATAACGATGGCTTAAAGGATATTGTGGGTTTGCACATGGGTACTAAAGGAACTTGGACTGAGAATCTTCATACCTATATTCAAAAAACCAATGGAACCTTTGAAGCAGATAAAAACCTAATTTCTTATTCTAATTGGCGTGGAGGCTATGGTGCAGGTGCAGTTTTAATTGTCAACGTTTTGGGCGATAATAGACCCGAAATTATCAGAGCAGATTATGGAATAAATCCTGCTTTCCCTTCGCCAAGATACAGCTTTGCTATTTTTAGCTATAGTTCACAAACTGGCAAATACGAATTTGTTAAAACACCAGGCATATTTGGTTTTGCACTACAAAATTTAGGTACAACCTCAATGAAAGCATTTGATTTTGATAAAGATGGAGACTTAGATATTGCTCTTGCGTATGAAGCCACTAACATCAATGGAGTAGAAATTTGGACCAACAATGGAAGTGGTGATTTTAGCTACAGTAATATGAAGCTTGAATATTCATCTAGTAGCTTACAGTTTAGAGAATTTGAGGTAGTAGACGCAGATGGGGATGGATGGCAAGATATAGTCTTAAATGCTTGGAATGGTAACCTGTTCAGAACATCGAACAATGGATTTGGCGACGTTCTATTACATAACCTGGTTTGGAAAAATAACAATGGTAAATATGAGAAGTTAACTAAAGAGCAAAAACTTCCATTTAGCCAAGTTCCAACGTATTTGAAATCATATGTCATCAATGGTAAATTAAAATTTATTGGAATTAAAGGTAATGTAGACGGTACACTTTTACTAAATGAAATCAATCCCATTTTTTAAACTATAAGGCTCCATTGTATGATAAAAAACCATATTGACTTTATTTAAAGTCTGAATCTTGTACATTTGTTATACTATACATGTTTCATTGCAAAAACAGTTAAGCTAAACCTTGGGAGAAATTTTTACTCCTATTTGCTTTTTTATGGTTTGTATTTATGGAATGGAAAATCAGAACCAGAAAAAGGTTGTGCTTTATCCTAGCGTAATATCCCAAGGAGAAAACATGCTTGTGATCAAAAAGTATTAAATTAAAAAAATATGGCTGCAAAATCAGTGCAACTCCAATTAGCAGAATCAATTCAATCGATAGTTAAAGATTCTGTTATTAAAAAAATTGACAAAGACAATTTTTTAGACATTCATTTGCCAAGCATCAATAGTTCTAAAGGGACTCATTTATTTTTTAATACCGCTAAAGGACAAATTAAATTAGGATTTTATGTCAGAGATATTGATTTTATAAATAAAGTAATCTTAAAATCTTCAAAAATCATTGAGACCTATAGCCAAGGTATTCGCTTGAATGGTAACCCTGAATTTGAAACAGTTGAACACGCTATTGCGAAAGCAAAAGAATTTTTGCAAGCCATAGATTTAACGGTTGTAATTGCTAAAAATGTTAAAAAAAATAGTAAGCCTAAAAAGAAAGTTAGTACTAAACCACTAACCGTTAAACCTAAAAAAGTGGACTTAGCCCCTATTAAAATAGAATCTATTCCTGAAAACGTATCAACTATTTCTAGGTCTCAAAATAGTTCAAAAAACAATTGGTATGCTAGACTAATTTTGTTTTTTGATAAATACATATTTAGAAAATGAATAAAAAAATAGTTTATATCGATATGGATGGTGTAATTGTAGATTTCAAAAAAGAAATTGATCTACATTTTCAAAAGGATATCAGTTTGGAAATTCATTACCGAGATAATCCAGATGAAATACCAGGCATATTTAAAAATCCGCAACCCGTTGTAGGTGCAATAGAATCAATAATAAAATTGTCTGAAATTGGGCAATATGATTTATTTATAGCCACTTCGGCAACTTGGGGCAATGTTGAATCTGCTATGCACAAAAGAGAATGGATTGAACGTTATTTTGGCGATTTATTTAAAAAGAAAATGATAATCACCCACCGAAAAGATTTATTACTTGGCGATTATTTAATTGATGATAGAGAGGCCAATGGCGCTAAACATTTTAAAGGCGAACTAATTTCTTTTGGTTGGGCTTACGAAAAAGACGAATGGAATGAGTATCCTACCTGGGAGGATGTGTTAAAAAAATTATTAAATGATTAATTCTTTATGGCTACATAAATCAGGAATTTTAGAAATCATAAGTACTCAATTGCCCTTCAGAGTGGAAATTAATTTTCATTCCCTAAACTTTTTCTTGCAAAAGAAAATGTCAATTAACTTGATAGTACATATTTATTAAAACTAAATAGCCTGGAACTGCCACGGTGTTATTGCTTGCAGATGCCCTTTTAACATTATTGATATAAATGTTGGTAGATAAGGTCATACCAATTTTATTTTTTGATGGTTCAACATCCTGTGCAATTAATACGTTTATGGATGTAGTAAATAGAACGAGTAGTAAAATTGCAATCTTCATCTTATGATTTTTTTGGTAAAATTATTACCTGCCAGATTAAAAAAAGAATTAAATACATTAATCATTCAAATAAGAGGATGTAATGATTTACTTCCCAGTCCAAGCATCCATTATTCCTGATTTAATATCCGTATAACTTGTGAATAGATAAACTATAAACACAATAAGAAGAATTGTTTTCCAGTGGGTTTTTATTAAGACTTTTAAGTCGTTTAAGAACTGATTCATATCTGTGATTTTAAGGGTTAAATTAAATTCATAGGGTTTGGCTTCAGCTGTTTTTACAAATTTAGATAAGTCGGTTTTCAATACCTCGCCAATAACTTTTAATGAATAAAGACTTGGTTTTACCTCGTTATTCTCAATTCTTTGAATTGTTCTTAGGGTTAAACCAGTTTGTTCAGAAAGTTCTTTTTGAGAGCAATTCAAACTTGTTCTAATCTCTTTTAATCTTGCACCAAACTCCATTTGCAAATATGATTTGAATAACTAATTAAATTATTGACATATAGACGTCTTCTACATGTCATTTGAGTGTTCAGAAGGCAATAATAAATACAAATGACGAAGAAATAAAATACTTGATCAAATCAACCAATATGATAAACTCCATCAATGATAATGGAGAAAAATGTGATTGAAATCATATTTGAGCGCTTTAAAAGAAGGTAAATTACATTTCATTATAACTAGAAGTAAAATGGAAGGCAAGAAAAACATTGGAATAGGATTTTTGGTAATGGGTATTTTTATGTTATACGGTTTCTTACTCATTTACCTTCGAGATTTTGCTCCGAATAAACTAGAATGGATAAATAATTATAGTATTGGGAAGCATTTTGAATCAAGGCTAGCCCATGTTCATGGAAATCTTTTTTCAGTTCTTAATATTATCATTGGATTTTTATTAATTCAATTTAACGGCCAAATAAAATCCGCTAAAAATATTTCCTGGCTAGCAATGATTGGGTTACTAATGCCTATCGGAATTTTATCAGAGGTGTATTTTGGTTTACCTCCAATATGCGTACTCATAGGTGCTGTTTCAATGACAACCGCTGTTATTTGGCTTGGCATATCATTTTTACAGTTAAAGAAAAAAGAATAGATTTAAATAGAATACTCCAATTGGGTATGTAAATTTTAGAAATTTATTTGTCGTTCAAACCAATCCCAAATCCGAACATTGCAGCAACCAAGGCGAGGTGGATAATTAAAATTGCCTTTTGCCAAAAGGGTCTGTCATTCCATTTTTGCTCTTGATTGAACGGATCAAATGCCAAGCCTATACCCATAGACGCTGCTGCTTGGATATAATCTTTAGAAAAAAATGCCTGAAATAGTCCTAAAAGTAAAAATCCAATGTAGAGGTACTTGCTGAAAGGTGCGTTCATTTTAATCCATTTAATTTGGACTAAAATTAAAAAAATAGTGTCTTTTAAAAAAAAAGATTAAAAAAAAATACTAAAACCTAACGGGTTGATAGGCAAAGAAAAAGCCAACATAAATGATGGCTCGTCTAGTGCGGATCCCCCTATTGGAGAATTTACAATTTTGATGCGATAATTGCTAAGTCAATACTCTTAAAATCTAAGATTAAAGGGTTATCACATTTATTGGTTTTTTTGAGTTACCATTTATAGTTAATTAACTCAACTACCACTTCATTCCGTCTATTCATAACTTCATATGGAGGGTTGTAACCTAGAAAAGAAAATTTATTGATATAATTTATTTTTTCTTTGACTAATTCATTCATTAAAATAGACCTATATTTTTCAATCTTAACATCATCTGCCCATCCATCAAAGCGAATGGCGGCAATAATTTTTTCTTCCTCTTTTTCAAAAACAATTTTACTATTTCTAGGATTTGGTAAATTTTTTAAACTATAATTTTTGGGAACCATAAACATCATTTTAGAAGATTCTCCTAATTCCATAACCACAGGTGATGTCATGGCGATTTTTTCATTGGCTTCATTATCTCCAAAAATATAGCCAGCCAATATGCCAAAACCTTCACTTGAGCTTTCTTTATATCCTTTCTTGTTGAGTTTTACACTCGAAAACAAGGCGGCTTCATATTTTCTGATCTCAAACTTTTCAAAGTTCTTAATTACCTTGTAACTGTGTTGTTCTGTTTGTTGAGTGCTTCTAAAGAAATAAATTTGCGCTATTACAATTAAAAATAAAATTGAAATAATAATAATTACTATTTTCATGTGGATTAAAATTTTAAGGTAATTAGCAAATGTAACCAACTTAAATGGAGTGTTTATTTTAAAAATTTACGTTTATACTTCCACAGTTTATAAATTGTACCTTTTCATGCAAACTATGTACTAGCTTTTACATAAAAAAACCCGACACTCTCGTATCGGGTTTTTGTTTTGCTCCCAAGCCTGGACTCGAACCAGGGACCCTCTGATTAACAGTCAGATGCTCTAACCAGCTGAGCTACTTAGGAATTTCTGGTTATGAAACCATCTGGTGGTTTCTATCCTTTCGGGAGTGCAATATTCGGGATTTTAAATTATTAATGCAATATTTGTGTGAAAATTTTTTAAAATAAATATGAGTTTAGTAATTATTGGGTCTGTTGCTTTCGATGCAATTGAAACTCCTTTTGGGAAAACCGACAAAATAGTGGGTGGAGCAGCCACCTACGCAAGTTTAGCAGCATCCTACTTTTATAATAAAGTTAAAATTGTTGGAGTAGTTGGTGAAGATTTTCACCAGGAAGACATCCAAAATTTTAACGATCATGGTATTGATACCGAAGGTTTGCAGATTAAAAAAGGTGAAAAATCTTTCTTCTGGTCTGGAAAATATCATAATGATATGAACAGTCGCGATACATTGGTTACAGAATTAAATGTTCTTGGCACCTTTGATCCGATTATTCCTGAAAACTACCAAGACTGCGAATTCCTGATGCTTGGAAATTTAACACCGCAAGTACAGCAAACGGTGATCAATCGGATGAAGAATAGGCCAAGGCTAATTGTTTTGGATACGATGAACTTCTGGATGGACATTGCACTTAATGATCTACTAGCAGTCATCAAAAATATAGATGTATTGACTATAAATGATGCTGAAGCAAGACAATTATCGGGTGAGTATTCTTTGGTCAAAGCTGCGCATAAAATCATGACAATGGGTCCAAAGTATCTGATCATCAAGAAAGGTGAGCATGGCGCCTTATTATTCAATGAAGATCAGATATTCTCTGCCCCTGCCCTACCTCTTGCAGACGTATTCGACCCAACTGGAGCTGGAGATACTTTTGCTGGCGGATTCATAGGTTACCTGGCCCAGGTTGACACGATCAATTTCAATAATATGAAAAATGCAATCATTTACGGCTCTGCATTAGCCTCTTTCTGTGTCGAAAAATTTGGAACCGAACGTATCAAAAATCTAAGCCAAGAAGAGATTCAGGCGAGAGTTCAGCAGTTTGTGAAGTTGAGCAGTTTTGTGATTTAAGGGGGAAGGGAGTTGTCAGTTTTCAGTTTTCAGTTATCAGGCTGGCGACATTTGAAGGGGAAAGGGAGCGGAAAGCGGAAAGCTGAAAGCTAAAAGCTAAAAGCAGAAAGTCAAAAGTTATAAGTTGTAGGTTATAAGTAGAAAGGTAAAAGCGGAAAGCGGAAAGTAATAAGTTGTAGGTAATAGGTTATAAGTCAAGGGTTTTATTAAAAAGCGAAATTTGTTTATTAAATATTTATACTAACTAACCAACTAACTACTAACCATCTAACCAACTAACTACTAACCAACTAACTACTAACCATCTAATCAACTAACCATCTAACCACCTAACTACTAACTAACTAACCAACTAACTACTAACCATCTAACCAACTGACAACAGATAACAGACAACTGTCAACTGTCAACTGATAATAGCTTCCCCACTACCTTAAACTTAGAAAATACCATCTCCGTATGCGGGGCATCTTTCAGCTCATCTGTCAAATCCTGCCCTGCCCAGTGTTCATAATGTTTACCGTTTTTCCATAATCGGCTTTCAGTAACATCATAGATGAACCCGTTCAATGCCACCCATATCTCGGGTTTATCCTGTCCGTTTCGAAGTGCAAGGTATGATTTGCTGTATTCTGGTAAATTGATCATGCTATTGACCTTTGCTTATTCCTGAAATATTCAAACAGAAGTATATTGATCAACAACATAGACATGGAGTAAAAATGATCTTCAAGTGGTATGGTTCCAACTCTGAATGCCATATTCTCGGCATCGTTATACATGACGATAGGAATGGAGGTAAGAATACCATTGACAATATAAAACGGAATCAATGAAACCAAGTAGGCTAAATAAAACCGACTTAGTAGGTTACTCTTTATTATAAATTCGGCAAAGAGCAAAACTACTGCCAGCAATCCGAAGGTAATTAATGTATACACTCTGTCGTAATATAGCAACAACATCAAGACTGAGAATCCAAATAGAGCAGAATTAATATAGATAGAGTAGCGCTTTAAAATGTCTTTCTTGACATAATAATTAAGACATTCATATATAAAAATACAAGCGAAAGGAACCGTAACAAAAAATAGTATCTCCTCTAGTGGAAGATTGAGCATATATACCCCAATAACGTAATCCGGATTAAAAGACCAAACTCCGTAAATAGTGAAAACATAATCCCATAAAAGAAATAAAAGACCGGTTATGAAAAGCCCTGGGAAAATAAACTTCCAGCTCTTAAAAAACTGTACTCGCTTATCAAATGATAGTATGATCGGAAAAAAAATAGTAAGAAAATTGATCAGCAGATAAATAAATTTCATGTATAAAATTAAGTATTCTTATCAATTGGCACCTATCAAAGCAGTAAAATTGTATACTATAGGATATTTACTTCACGCTCAAGCTCAATTCCAAAAACTGAACTGACACTATCAATAATAGTAGAAGAGAAGCTTAAAATCTCATTGCCAGTAGCACCTCCGTGGTTTACTAATACTAAGGCCTGGTTTTTCCAGGTACCCGTATTACCAACAACTTTACCTTTCCAACCACAATACTCAATCAGCCAGCCTGCCGAAATCTTTACAAATCCTTCAGCTGCAGGAAAATGAACAATGCCTGGAAAACGGGGCTGTAACTGGATGAATTTTGAAACTGGAATCACTGGATTCTTAAAAAAACTACCTGCATTGCCAATGGTAGTTGGGTCTGGCAATTTACTTACACGGATATGGGATATGACCTGAGATAACTCTTTAATATTTGGCTGATCAATACCGCGTTTTTGTAATTCTTCGGTTATTGCGCCATAACTCACATTTGGCTTAAATACTCCGGAAAGTTTAAAGGTAACTTCCGTAATAATAAATAATCCTTTACCCGACGATTTAAATAGGCTATCGCGATAATTAAATTCGCAATCCTCTTTATTAAATATTTTGATTTTACCAGTTGAAATTTCAAATGCCCGGCAGGAATGAAATACATCCTGAAGTTCAACACCATAGGCACCAATATTCTGAACTGGCGAAGCTCCAACCGAACCCGGAATCAGACTCAGGTTTTCAATTCCTGCAAATTCATTGTGTACACAGTAATTAACCAAGTCGTTCCAAACCACACCTGCTCCAGCGGTGACAAGAATATCATCACCCTGAACTTCGGCTCTTAATCCCAGAATCTTGATATGTATAAGCAAACCACTAAAATCATTGGTAAACAGCACATTACTGCCCCCGCCAAGAACCAATCTTGGATAATTCTTCAACTGATCATCAGAAAACAATAATTTGAGATCATTTTCTTGCTCAATATCTACATACCTAGCCGCAAAGGCTTCTACTCCAAAAGTATTCAGTGATTTGAGCGAAAAATTTTCAAGAACCTGCATATCCATCAATGAGAAGATCTGGTAGATTGTTTAAAATATTTTTTTGAAGCCAGAAGCAATCCAAACTCTTCAGCAGGACTTTTTTCTGTTGATTTATGATGGATTTTATGTGCCCTCCGTATTCCAAGCAAATAGCTATTATCCGTTTTAAAACTCTTGAACCTATTGTGAATGAACCAATCATGGAAAATAAAGTAAATTATTCCGTAAACTGTAATTCCAACACCGACCCAAAATTTAATATCCAGATCTATCCTTCCCATCCACATCAAATAAACAGAAATTCCGGCAAAAAGCACGCTGAAAATATCGTTAAACTCAAACCACCCCGATCGCTGCTGGTGATGGCTTCTATGGATGAACCAAAGAGGACCATGAAATAAATACTTATGAATAAACCAGGAGAATGACTCCATTCCTGCAAGAGTTCCAAGGATTATGGCTATTGGAAGGATTATTTGCATGATCTGTTATCAGTTGTCTGTTGTCTGTTATCTGTTATCAGTTGTCTGTTATCTGTTGTCTGTTATCAGTTGTCTGTTATCTGTTATCTGTTATCAGCAAATAAGTCTATTAACAACAAAATTCAATTATTTAAACAGAATTCAGCTTTGACCTTTTGGCTTTCAGCTTTAAGCTTTTAGCTTTTTACTTATAACCTATAACTTTGAGCTTTGACCTTTTGGCTTTTAGCTTTTGGCTTTCAGCTTTTCCCTTTCTACTTATAACCTACAACTTATAACCTATAACTTTGACCTTTTAGCCTTAGGCTTTTAGCTTTCAGCTTTTCCCTTTCTACTTATAACTTATAACTTATTACCTACAACTTATAACTTTCAGCTTTCCCCCTTAAATATGCACTGCTCTATTCTCAGTTGCGGCCATACTAGCCTCCTTGAAGGCTTCAGTGTAGGTTGGATGCGCATGCGAGATTCTGGAAATATCTTCTGCTGAGGCTCTGAATTCCATGGCAACAACTGCTTCAGCAATCATATCAGCAGCTCTTGGACCAATCATGTGAACACCAAGTATTTCATCGGTTACAGCATCTGCCAAGACTTTAATAAACCCATCCGAATCATTGCTTGCACGTGCTCTTCCGCTTGCTTTGAAAGGAAAAGATCCAGCTTTATAATTGATCCCACTTTCTTTTAACTGTTCTTCTGTTTGACCTACACTTGCCACTTCAGGCCAGGTATATACTACTCCTGGAATTAAATTATAGTTGATATGTGGTTTCTGACCAGCAATAACCTCGGCTACGAATGTTCCTTCATCCTCTGCCTTATGTGCTAACATTGCCCCCTTTACCACATCACCAATGGCATATATTCCAGGAACTGAAGTTTCAAGATGCGCATTAACCGGAATCTTCTTTCCACGTTCTTCAAGGGTTATTCCTATATTTTCAAGTCCTAGATTTTCAGTATAGGCCGTACGACCAACTGCTACCAGGCAATAATCACCTTCTAGGCTTACTTTTTGGCCATTAGAATTATCAGCGGTTACGGTCACTTTCGATCCCTTAACGGTTGCGCCGGTAACTTTATGGCTTAATAAAAACTCCATCCCCTGTTTAGCAAGAACTTTTTGAAGCTCTTTACCCAAGCTCTTATCCATTGTTCCAATGATAGAATCCATGAATTCTACTACAGTCACTTTTGAGCCAAGACGTGCATAAACAGAACCTAACTCTAGGCCAATAACACCTCCACCAATAAGAATTAAATGCTTTGGTATTTCTTTTAACTTCAATGCTTCAGTTGAAGTAATGATGCGATTGCCATCTGTTTTAAGGAATGGCAAAGCAGTAGGCTTGGATCCTGTTGCCAGAATGATATTTTTACTAGTTAGGTGCTCAGCAGTTCCATCAGCTTTAGTAAGCTTAACCGTGTTTTTATCCACCATCGATCCGATGCCCTGAAAAGTACTGATCTTATTTTTTTTCATTAGGAATGAAATCCCAGCCGTAGTATGAGCAACAACCTCATCTTTACGTTTAAGCATTTGCTTCAAATCGGGCGACAGATCTTTTAGATTTATTCCATGCTCTTTGAAGGTGTGTAATGCATTATGATAATGCTCGGATGAATCCAATAAAGCTTTTGAAGGAATACAACCTACATTTAAGCAGGTGCCACCAAAAGTATTGTATTTTTCAATAATCGCTGTTTTTAAACCCAATTGGGCACAACGTATGGCGGCTACATAACCACCCGGACCACTTCCAATAACTATTACGTCAAATTGCATGTAAGGATATCTTTAAAATTCATTCAAAGTTACTAATTATAGACCCTTAAAAAAATCAGAAAATCAAAATTTAGCCGTTTAAATGCATTTATTTAGTATATATTATTTAATTAGATTTGAGAATCCAATTATAAAATTCAATATGTTAAAAAAATATGCTCTGACTGCAGTACTGCTATGCCTAATCACAACAGTTTCCTTTTCTCAAAAACTTGGCGTAATTTATTCAAGAGCAGATACATTACGAGGCACTTTAAGTGATTTAAGGAGCTCATATGACATAAAATACTATCACCTGAACATCAAACTTGACATTGAAAATAAGTTTATTAGCGGATCAAACCTTTTTAAGTTTAAAGCCACAACCGACCTCAAGCGCATACAATTCGATCTTTTTGCTAATCTTCAGATCGAAAAAATAAGCTATCATGGGCAGGAACTCCCATTTAAAAGAGAGTTCAATGCCGTATTCCTTGATTTTCCATCAACTATAAAAAAGGATAGCCAAGATGAATTCACTGTATTTTACAGTGGTAATCCAAGCATTGCTGTGAGACCTCCATGGGATGGCGGCTTTACCTTTTCAAAAGACATGCAGGGCAAACCATGGGTATCTGTATCCTGTCAGGGATTTGGGGCAAGTTCCTGGTGGCCTACTAAAGATCATCAATCTGATGAAGTAGATAGTATGATGATCAGCATCACTGTACCTAAAGGCTTAATGGATGTGAGTAATGGTCGGCTTAGGTCTATTCAGAATGTTGATTCAAACCATACCCGTTTCAACTGGTTCGTGTCTTACCCCATCAATAATTATAATGTGAGCCTGAATGTGGCTGATTATGCGCACTTCGATGATTCATATGCCGGTGAAAATGGCAAACTTAGCCTTGACTATTATGTTTTGAAAGAGAATCTTGAAAAAGCAAAAAAACAATTTAATGCCAATGTAAAACCGATGTTTAATGTTTTTGAAAATTGGTTTGGTGCCTATCCATTTTACCGTGATGGATATAAGCTGATTGAAACTCCCTATCTGGGAATGGAACACCAGAGTGCCGTGGCCTATGGCAATAAATATTTGAATGGATACATGGGCCGCGATCTTTCAGGAACCGGCCTGGGCTTAACCTGGGATTATATCATCATCCACGAATCGGGCCACGAATGGTTTGGCAACAATGTTACCAGTAAAGATATTGCCGACATGTGGGTTCATGAAGGTTTCACTACATACTCGGAAGGCTTATTTGTAGAATGCCAAGCCGGAAAAGAAGCAGGCGCTAAATACCTACACGGATTGCGTAAAAACATTGGCAATAAACGTCCGGTTATTGGGCCCTATAATGTAAATCAAGAGGGTTCTGGCGATATGTACCCGAAAGGTGCCAACTTATTGCAAACTGTACGTGCAGTGATAAATAACGACGACAAATGGTTGAGTATTTTGAGAGGCATTAATGCTACTTATGGCTTAAAAACTTGCACTACACAAGAAATTGAAGCTTATATCAGCAAACAGAGCAACCTAAAACTAGGCCCCGTTTTCGATCAGTATTTGCGCCATACAGCTATACCCGTTTTAGAGTATAGCATCAGTGGCGATAAACTTAGCTACCGTTGGGTAGCCGATGTTGCTGACTTTGCGATGCCTATTGATGTACAAATAAGTGCCAATAAAAGCATGCGCATTTACCCAAGTACCAAAACAAAAACGCTTAGCATTAAGGGCTTGGATGCCGCAAGCTTTAAGGTAGATGATTTTCATTTTTATGTGTTCTCTAAAAAGATAAATTAAGCTAT
>CANKAT010000071.1 GCA_947479815.1 Sphingobacteriaceae bacterium | reverse complement strand
TGGATAGCTTGTTTCTGCTAAAGCTTCAGCCTTTGCTAAAAGAACTTCTGCAAGACGGAAAACGATAATGTTATCATCCTTTGTTCCACCTCTTGAATACTTTTTCATATAGTTTGCAGCATTTGCAAAACCATAAGTTGCATCCTTTCTAAGATCACCGGCTTCATAAGCATTGAAGATATCATTGTTTACCTCAATTGTTCTGGTACCACCAAGAGATCCCGGAAGGAATGTTGTTGCCAGTGAATTTTGCAATTGAGTATCATAATTAATTTCAAGAATAGCTTCTGCTGAATTTTTTGTCAGGAATAAGTTAGCATAGGCTACAGTTAAAGCCTCACCTCTTCTGGTAATAACCTGATTGGCATCAGCAATTGCCAGAGCATAGTTTTTTCTGGTCAGGTGAATTCTTGCTCCTAATGCAAATGCTGCAGCTTTCGTTGCACGACCTGTTTTACCTAATCCTGCATGAGTTTCAGGTAAATTCAATTTCGCAAAATCAAGATCTGTAAGAATTTGGGTGTAAACATCTGCAACGGGTGTGCGTGATACTTGTAGTGCCTTAACATCCGGGCTTTCAGTTGGTGTGGTAATCAATGGCACCGCTCCAAAATATCTAACCAAATTAAAGTAGGTGAAAGCTCTCAGGAAGCGAGCTTCAGCAACAATTGCATTTTTAGCTGCATCAGCCATTCCCGGAATTTCAGGAACCTTCGCAATGACCACATTGGCAGCGTTGATCAGCACAAATTGCTGGTCCCATAATCCTGTGAATTGGGAGTTGTCTGCAACAATGATCAGATTGTTTAATTGTTCAAACTGGCGATTCAGTGCATTGGCTTTACTGTTTTTTGTGGGTAATTCAGCAAAATAGATGTAGTTGGGACCCAAATTGGCCAGGTATCGATAGGTTCCAATAATGGCTGCGTCAGCATCTGAAGGGAGCTTGAAGAGCGACTGTGTTGAAACAGAATCTATAGGTTCCTGATCGATCACATCACATGAGGATACTGTCAGGTATAGGAAGAAAATTAAAAATATTTTTTTCATAACTTTTTATATTAAAATGTAGCGTTTAAACCTAGTGAGAATGATCTTGCCTGAGGATATGAACTCATGTCAAAACCCAAAGTCGTATCATTACCATTTGCGTTAACTTCCGGGTCATAACCGCGATAATCAGTGAACGTGAAGATATTCTGACCTGCAGCATAAACTCTTAGATTTTGAATTCCGGCTTTCTTCATAGCTGCATTTTTGATGTTATATCCCATAGAAATATTTTTCACCCTTAAGAATGATCCATCCTGCAATACACGATTAGAAACTGATCCATTTCTTGTTGGATCTCCCCATGCGGCACGGTGTAAGGTTGCAATATCACCAGGTTTTCTCCATCTGTTTCTCGCTAACGTTGATGAGTTAAACCAGGTATGAAGTCTTCCATAAGAATACTCAGCCTGATTGAAGATCATGTTGCCATACACGAAATGTAAGAAAACAGAAGCATCGAAATTTTTGTAGGATACAGAGTTTGTAAAACCTCCGGTAAATTTCGGCTGTGCACTTCCCAATACTACGTTATCAAGAGTGGTAGAAGCCAAAGGAATGTTTCCATCTCCATTTAAATCCTGTACATCATAATTACCTGTAGCGGGATTAACACGAAGAAGGTTCCAACCATAGAATGTACCGATTGGATACCCTTGTTTAATAACGCTGGCATAACCATTAAATCCTAGAGGGATATCTCCGCCAGGTAAGTTTGTTACTTTGTTTCTGTTAAATGAAATATTGAAATCAGTAGACCATTTAAAGTTTGTTTTGTCGATATTGACTGTGTTCAAAGCAAGTTCAATTCCTTTGTTCTCAACATTACCTACGTTCTGTAATGAACTTGAAAACCCTGAACTTGTAGGCAATGAAACTGCCAATAACAGTCCGGAAGTATTTTTCTTGTAAGCATCAATGCTGAAATTGATCCTCCCCTTTAAAAAGCTAAGGTCTAAACCTAAGTTAGTTTGCTCAGTGCTCTCCCAGCTTAAATCAGGGTTAGCTAACTGCGTTTGAGCCAGACCACTTTGACCAATGTAGTTAAAACCACCACCAAATAATCCTCTGGAAGTAAAATTACCGATCTCTTGGTTACCTGTACGGCCCCAGCTTGCCCTCACTTTAACGTCTTCAACCCAAGTAAGATCTTTCAGGAAATCTTCCTGTCCGATGCGGTATGCAGCTGAAACAGATGGGAAACGGCCATACTTATTGTTTTCACTGAATCTTGAAGATCCGTCAATACGATAACTGGCTGCTAGGTTAAATTTATCCTTAAATGAATAGTTTAACCTGCTGAAATAAGAAGTTAAACCCCAGCTACCACCTGTAGAACTAGAATTTTTGATAGAGGCTGAACCCAATGTCTGGATAGCTTCCAGCGCAAAGTTTGAAGCAGATGCAACTGTTCTGTCAAATTTAGATTCTTGGTTTGAATAACCTAAAAGGACAGTGAATCTGTGATTTTCTTTGAATGTTTTATTGTAATTCAAGGTATTCTCATTGATCCAGCCTTTGTCCTGAGTCATGCTATTTGTACCTGTACCGTTTGTTGTTCTTCCAACTACAGTCAACTTGTTTGGTGGTACAAAATAAACCTCTTCCAGGCTTAAATAATCTACACCAATGCTGCTTCTGAAATTCAATCCGTCAAGGATCTTGAATTCAAGAAATGCATTTCCTAAAGCTCTGTTGTTGAATGCATCATTTCTAACCTGATCAGCAATGATCAAAGGGTTATCAATATTACTGATGTATGGATCGGTAGGGTTTAATGAACCATCGGCATTACGGGCAAGAACAGCAGGCGATTTTACAATAGCTACAGCCACAATACCATCACGGTCGCCAGCACTAACACGGTCTGTTTTTGTGCGGTTCATGCTCATGTTGATTCCTACTTTTAATCGGTCATTGATAGTCTGGTCAAAATTAAACCTCACGTTACCACGGTTAAATCCGCTACCTATTACAACACCGGTCTGGCCTAAATAACTACCTGATAAAAAGTATTGTGTTTTCTTGGTACCACCAGAAAGCGAAAGTTCATTATTATAGATTGGAGCCCTTCTAAAAATTTCATCCTGCCAATCTGTGGTTGTTAATGTACTAGGGTTCGCTATTGGCGGAGCATTTCCTACGTTCACGTTCGCCTCATTGATCAACTCTCCCCATTCAGGGCCTCCTAAAAGAGGAATTCTTTTAGCAACTTCTTGGTATCCAAAATAAGTATTGTAAGCGATCTTTGTCTGATCTTCTTTCCCTCTCTTGGTAGTAATTACGATTACCCCATTTGAAGCTCTTGATCCGTAAATAGCAGCCGCTGATGCATCTTTTAGAATGTCAATAGACTCGATATCATTCGGACTGATATTTGAAAGTGGGTTTTGAGCAACAGCACCTCCGGCAGCACCGTTGTAATTCCCTGTATTAACAGGAACTCCATCTACTACATATAATGGATCATTACCGCCATTAATTGAACTTGCCCCCCTGATTCTAACAGTGGAACGACCACCTGGAGTACCTGTATCCTGCGTGATGTTCACACCACCTACACGGCCTTGCAATAATTGCTCCGGACTTGTAATCGGAAGGTCAGCTAATTTTTTGCTGCCTACAGAAAGTGATCCTATAGCACTGGAAACATCCTTTTTGCTTTGTGTTCCGTAACCAACAACAACAATCTCACCTAAGGCTTGCTCGTCTTCTTGTAACACAACATTCATTGCAACTCTGGCATTTGACGGAAGTTCTACAGCGGTAAATCCAATATAACTGAATACTAAAATTCCTGCATCCGGAATGTTTAGGGTAAAATTACCATTGATGTCTGTTGTTGTACCAATGGTGGATTTTTTAAGTTTGATACTCACGCCAGGGAGCCCTACTCCTTTAGAGTCTTTTACGGTACCTTTGATTTCTTGTGGCGGTGCTATTTCTTCTATAACCTGAACCTGATTTTCTGATTTCTGGATTGGTTTTTTAGAAATGATAATGGTTTCATCAACAATTGAATAAGTCAATGGCTGATTGTTGAAACAAAGCCTGAGAACTTCCTCAAGTGTAGAGTTTGTGACACTAAAGTTTACTGGCTTCGACGAATCAAGCATTTGGGTATTGTAAAGGAAACTATAATTAACCTGTTTTTTAATTTCCTTTAATGCTTTCTCCATTGAAGCGTTTTTCACAGAAATGCTAATCTTCTGTGCATAACCCGTTGCATTGACCTGCAATAAGGTAGTAAGGCATAAAATGATTGCGAGTTTCATAACCCTGATAAATTTTAATGATATGCAAGGTTCCTTGCACTTAAATAACATGTAAAGTTTCATACATTTGTTAGTTTGGTTTGATTTAATTGATTGTGTTAACGGTTGATTTTTTTAACGCCAGATTGATATCCGGGAGCGTTCGCAGCGCTTCCGGTTTTTTGCCGTTAAATAGGAGTAGTTATTACGGCATAACTGTTATCCTCCTTCCATCTATGCTAAAGTGGATAGCACCTGTCAGTTCTAGCATTTTTAATAATTCTGATACATTCTTATTTCGTGATATCGTTCCAACAAAATCTTTATTATTTAAGTTGCCATGGTAGACGATATCTACATTATACCAGCGTGAAACTTTGCGCATGATACTTTCTATGTTTTCATTGTAAAAAATAAAGTAGCCATTTTTCCATGCAATAGCTTGCTCAAGATCTGCTTGAGCAACTTTGATATTTCCGGAGCCTCTATTCAATATTGCTTCCTGCCCCGGCTTTAGCATGGTCGTTCCTGATCCTTTTAAAACTTCTACTGATCCCTCAATTAGGGTAGTATTGATATTTTTTTCATCATCATAGGCCATTACGTTAAATTGAGTACCCAATACCTTGATGTCCATTGCATTATTCGTACGCACCAAAAAGGGCATTTTGGGATTTTTAGCTATATCAAAATAGGCCTCACCCTTGAGCTCAACTATCCGTTCTGAACCAATAAATGCAGTCGGAAACCTAAGTGTTGATCCTGAATTAAGCCAAACTTTACTGCCGTCTGGTAATACAAGCTGGTATTCTCCGCCCATAGGGGTACTCAGAATATTGTATTTAACTGTTTTTACACTTTGTGTTCCTGCAGTATATTCTAACTGACCAGTACCTGTTTTTTTAATATCTATATTACTTTCGCTTGCAAGAATGCCAGTTTTTGCATCATCAAGATCTATTTTTGAACCATCGTCTAATGTCAATATTGCCTTATTATTTCCGGGTGCTACATCGTTCCTGAAGCGGGGTGTCTCAGTTTTTACAATAACCGGTTCAGGTGAATTTTGATAATAGTAAATGCCCGCTGTTAAAAGAATCAAAATTGCAGCAGCAGCTGATTGCAATGCCCTAATTTTGAATATTCGGTTTTTGGAATGTTCCTGAATACTATAATTTAAATCTTCCTGAATAGATTGTTTTATTTCTTCAGAATTCCCCATAGTTCTACTATCCCATTGCTGCTCCTTGAGCTTGAAACTATCCTGATAGTTTTCAAGTTCAACTTGTTCTTTTACGCTGCATTTGCCTGCAAGGTATTTCTCGTAAAGGCGGTTATATTCTTCTCTGTTCATTCTTATCTTCTTTAGAGTCTTTTTTGGGTTCTAACACACATGAAAAATTTAAAATAATCAATAATATTATCATGTGGTGTTTTAAATTAATAGTTGGTGAACATCAAGCTATTCATTCGTGCCTTTTTGAAAATATTTTTGGCACATATTTATTTTTTATTTTTGAAATGAATGATTAGTCTGATTCTTTTTTTTTAGTTAATAATAGTAAATTTAAATTCCCTTAATACGTAGAATGTACATTTGGAATGCAATGATGTATCAAAATGTTTAGATTAAATGTCGGATAAAATGCCTTCTGATACTATTTTACTGAACCGGATGGGGGAAGGTGACCTAGCATCTTTTAATACCCTTTTTGACAGGTATTGGGAAATGTTATATGCCACTGTATTTTCTGTTTGTTCTGACCGGGAAGTATGTTCTGAAATTGTACATGATGTATTTCTTAATATTTGGTTGAAGCGTGAAAAATTACAAATAGAATCTTTTAAGGCTTATATTCTTGCATCTGCCCGATATCATGTATATCGTCATGTAAAAAATGCGAGGAAAAACTCTCTTGAATACCGGGAAGAGCTTGAGTATTCGAGTCGTGTAAGCATGAATGATGGAGAACTGAATATTCGTTATCAGGACCTTGAAAAAAGTGTGGAAAGAGAATTAGCAGAACTTCCAAGACGCTGTAAAGAGATATTTACTTTAAGTCGGAGAGAGCAGCTTTCTAATGATGAAATTGCTACGCGCCTGGATATATCAAAGCGGACTGTTGAAAACCAGCTTACTCATGCTTTACGACACTTGAGGCTATCAATGAAACATTTTCTGGTCTTATTTCTGTTTGCAGTCAATTAATAATTACGCCTTTTCAGTTTATTTATAATTTAAAAAAGGCCTCGTTAATAAGCTATTTCATGACCTAGTAGCCTGTTTATTCCAGCTATGCATGCCTGAAAATTGATCATATTCAAACTAAAAATATCCCGAAAAGGTATACTATTCCATTTAATTTCTAGGCAAATTATAGTTTAAACCCTTAGAAATACGTTCTTTTTATACAAAAAGTATAAGAACCCCCATTGTACAAAAACATAAAATATTGCTTTTACCACAGCATCATACGGTTCACCGCTAAGTTGAAATAGCCAGGTAAAGAGGCCATTATTGGCATATTCCCAATCAATGACGCGTCCGGAAACATAAATTAATATGGAGTTCATGCCAATCACTTTGAAGAAAAACGCCCATTTTTTATACCCGAGAACATCAATGATATAGTAGAATAGGGATAGTAGGATTAGGCTTAATCCACCAACAAGCATTACAAATGAACTTGTCCATAAATTTTTGTTTATTGGAAAATCCAGATTCCATATCAGCGCTATTAAAATAAATAGTATACCTGTTATAGCCATGTAAACTACCTTTTCTTTTTTTGTTTTTGGGCTGTTTTTAAGCAGACTACCGGTCATGATACCCAGAAGGGCAGTGCCAATGGATGGGATCAGTGACATGAGTCCTTCAGGATCATGTATCTTGAGGTACAGCCTGCCGGGAAGGATTGAACGATCAATATAGGATGCAAAATTACCTTCCATACTAAGATCACCGGGAGCAAATCCGGGCGCGGAGTTGAACTTTAAAACCAGCCAGTAACCTACCAGAAGAACTGCAAACCAGATTGCCTGTACTGTTTGTTTACTATATAGGTAAATGATATTTGCAAACATGTAGGCAAGCCCGATACGGGCAAGTACGCTGCAAAGCCTGTAATCATCAATACTCGCTCTAAACTTCAATCCATTATTGTAAACTATTCCAAGCAGAACAAGTAGAAGTCCTCTTCTAATAACCCTGAACAGTAATTCTTTACGTGTTTTTCCATTTTCTAGGTCACGACCTACAGAATAGGGTGTTGCGACTCCTGCTAAAAAAAGGAAAAGTGGAAAAATAAGGTCATAAAAATGAAATCCATTCCAGGCGGGGTGACTTAGCTGCTGCGCCATGCCAACCCAAAGTGGATAACCTGTTATTATAGCCAGGCTATGGAATATTTCTTCGGCACCTATTATCCAGAACATATCAAAACCCCGTAAGGCATCTAATGAGTAAAGCCGTGATCCAGGGGCGCTAAAAGCAGATTCTTCTGTTTTTTTCATTTGTTTTAGGTTATTTTAATTTTACTCAGTCACTCAAAGTATCACTTTATAATTTGCGTTTCTAGATTTCCATTTCGTCATAAGTAATAACATCTTACTATTCTTTGTAATGATATTACAAATCTCATGGAGCATATTATTTTTTTTCATTCAATTTTATTAGAATCATTTAAGATCTATTTAACTGGCAGCGCAAAACTTAGCACATATCCAGCCGGATTAGCGGTATCACCACCTACTGAAATAGCGATATATTGTTTGCCTTTGCTCCAATAGGTAGATGGATTCGCATTGGCAATTCCCGGCAGGGTGGTCTCCCAAAGTTTTTTGCCGGTTTTTTGATCAAAAGCCCTGAATTTCTTGTCGCGGGTGCTACCAATAAATAATAATCCGCCTCGGGTAACTAATGGCCCTGCTGATCCGCTGGCCCCAGTTTCTGGACCACCTAGAGCTTGCCCCTCTGGCTGATTACCTAAAGTAATTGACCATTCAAACTCTCCGGTATTCAAATTGATAGCATGAAGCTGTCCCCATGGCGGTTTAATTCCTGGTCTGCGATTCGCATCGGTAAATTGACCATAGGCTGTCAGGTTCAGGTATTTATCTTCTTTGGGAGTGTTTATTCCGGCTTTATTTGCCGATTCATTTTCCTGAATTTCTTTCAAGAAACTTTGCTCTCTTGAGGGGCGTGCACTTGATTCCTTTTCAAATAGGAAAGAAATGATCGCTTCTTCTTTTCCAGCTATCACACTTGCGAATGATGGCATTTTTCCTCCGCCACGTTTGATTTTGTTTAAGGCATCCTCTCTACTCAATCTTGTTTCAATGGCAAGTAATGAGGGGTTTCCCTGCTCATCTCCATTTTTATCAGGCATATGGCAGCTTACACAATAGGTATTATAAAGTGCTTTACCCTGATTAAATGCAGATAGGTTGGAGGTTTCATTTTCTATCACTTTCTTCAGGGTTGCAATTTCAGGAGAGTCATTTGATTTTACATAAATGATTCCTTTTTCCGGATCTACAGAACCACCTCCCCAGCTTGAACCACCCCGGCTTCCAGGAATCATAAATGTTCCCCGGATTGATGGAGGGGTAAAAGGCCCTTCGTATCGGAAGGCATTAAATCGATTCAATAGACTATCATGTGACGATTGGGTGTAAAAGCTAAGGTCATCTTTGGTTATGGATTGACGGGCATAGGGTGCTGGCTTGCTTGGGATTGGTTGCGTAGGCCATGCTTGCTCTCCAGGAATGTCTGATGCCGGTACTGCACGTTCCTCAATCGGGAATAATGGCTCACCAGTGTCGCGGTTAAAGGTATAGATATACCCTAATTTTGATGTTTGAGCAACTGCATCGATTTTTTTGCCCTGATGAGTTACCGTGATCAGATTTGGAGCAGCCGGAAGATCATAATCCCAAAGATCATGATGAACGGTCTGAAAGTGCCATCTGTATTTGCCTGTTCTTGCATCAAGTGCCACTACAGAATTTCCAAACAGGTTCATTCCAATCCGATCTTTACCATAGTAATCATAGGTAGGAGAGCCTGTGCCAAAAAACACCATGCCGCGTTCTGCATCCAAACTCATACCACCCCAGTTATTGGTGCCACCCACATATTTCCATGCTTCTTTAGGCCAGGTATCATAACCAAATTCACCCGGTTGTGGTACCGTATGAAAAGTCCATTCGAGTTTACCAGTAATGATATTATAAGCCCGGATATGCCCTGGCTCGGCACCATATAATTCTGAAACCTCGTTACCGATAATCAGTAAATCCTGATAAACAATTCCCGGCGAGGTGGGGATTACAGAAATTTTTTCGGGATCGCCGCGCATCCCAATATTCATACTAACCCGTCCATTGTTACCAAATGAGGGGATAGGGATTCCTGTTGCTGCATTTAATGCAAAAAGATTATCGCCACCTGTAAAAAGTATACGTTTATCTGAGCCTTGTTCCCAATAGGTAACTCCTCTGCCTATTCCACCGCCGGCTTCACCATTGAAAGGGTCAAAACTCCATATTTGCTCTCCAGTTGAGGCGTTTAGTGCGTAAACACGATGTCTGGCCGATAGGGTATACATTACTCCATCAACTATGATGGGATTGCTTTCACTGCTTCCACCTCTTGAGCCTTGAGGGGCATCATTAAATTTATGTGTCCAGGCCAATTCAAGCTGTAAAACATTTTGGGTATTGATTTGGTTTAGAGCAGAATAACCGGTGCCCTCAGCGTCAGCTTTGTAAACAGCCCAGGTGCGTTCCAGACTAGATTTTTTGACTAGCGTAGGATAAACCATGCAACCCGTATAAATCATCATTCCAGAAAGGCAAAGTGCCATAGTTCTTTTAATGAATTTTCTTGAGTTTAACTTGTCCATAATTCTTGCACTGGGTAAATCTATCTGTTATTTATTTTTTATTGCTCATCCTAGTTCGAATATTTTTTATCCCATGGAAAAGAGTAGGAAGGTTTATTTACAAAACGTTTCATGCCAATAGTTAAATGAATGGAACTGGCAGGAGGCAATTCGACCATAAAATAAGATCCATTCACGGCAATTTTACTTGGCCCATCAGCTACTTCAGTGAATGAATGTTCTCCAAAAGCTCCCGATTGAATGATTAATTTGCGGGTTTGTGCAGGATTCAAATTGACCAGGTGTAGCTTAGTTTCATTTGCCTGAATACCATCTACCAGAGCGGAAACATCCTGAGGAAGCCCAGGCCTTTGCAGATCGCCATCAAAATATCTGACCGTTGCACGGAGCAATCCCCCATTATAAACCGTTTGGGGAGTGCCCATGGTAGTTTGAACAAGCCCTTTGGTAATTACAGGATTATTTGGATACAGGTCATCTTTTTGAATACTATAAATATTACGCGGATCATTCTGCATAAAGTTCATTCTTTTCATCACCTCGGTGTAATCTGCTTTTAGAACTTCTAAAGGCCAGTTGGGATTTTTTCCAGCATAGTACATGAGCCGTGCATGTTCTGTAGTCCCAAATGTGCGGTCACCCATGCTTTCTTCACGATTCCAGTCAAATGGTTCAGCTTTTTTCCAAACAACAGTATCAAGTTCTCCAAGAGTATTCTGTCCCCAAATTCCTTCATCCCACAGTGGGTGGAATTTATTTCCCTTCATCAATACTTCAATTTTTTTCCAATCTTCCGGGTCCATAGAAGCATGCCAAAGGTGAGCTAGATCCTGAATCATCATTGGACGATAACTATACCATCCCTCTTTTTTGTACCTGTAAGGCACCAGCATTTGGCCTTCTTTGGTGAACTTGGCTCTCTGCATGATACTGTTTATTTGGGAGCGTAGCAGATCAAGATATTTAGGGTCGCCTGTTAGCATGTAGGCACATTCAGTAGCTACTGAAAGTGCAGAGTATTCCATTAAAATTCCGTAACGGCCATACCAGCCATAAAGACCACCCCACCATTGACCATTTCTATATTCACCGATTTTACCGGTTTGACCAATATTATCTGGAAGCAGACCTCCGTTTTCGGCAATACGCTTCATCCAGGCATCTACATAATCAATTACCCATTTTTTGTATTTTTCTTCGCCAGTGTACAGATAGGCATTGGTTATTAGGCCGGTAGCTAATAAATTGACCGGCACATCGGTGCGGGTAATGATCTGGTCATATAGTTCTTGTATCTCTTTCTGTCGTTCAGGTTTTTCATGCCACTCCGGTTCAAGGTATTCCAAGACAGGAGCAAGAGAAGTATGACCATAACGCAAGTTATACACCGCGCTTGATGTAGTTGCCGGGCCTTCGCTGCCTGTAAAAATAGATTTTATGGTTTTGTATTCTGTATTGAAATTTTGAGCTTCAGGATCTTCATTCATGTAAAATCCTGCAAATCGTTTGGCACGTTTTACATTTTCAGAAAGTTTAGGATCGCCCAAACCCAGATTGTAAAACAAGGTAATGCCTTCCGAAATATGAAACCAATCATCTTTTCTTGGAAATTCTTTATAGAGTTGATGATTATAATCTATCGAATCTTTGACGTAGGCAGAGTTGTTTAATGTGATTGCATTGTATGATTTTAGTGCAGTTTCAAACAGATACTCACTTCCACCCATGGCATACATTTCTGGCCAATTGAAAAACATCTCATAAACATCGTCATAGGGGCCTTTTCCGTAAGGAGTTCCATCTTTTTGAGTGAATTTTTTGACGTATTGAGGTGCTGCTATCTCAATCGTTTTCATCAAATGACGCTGCATGATTGCCCACTCTGGATGAGGTTCAATTTTAGAGGCTTTGATCAGAACCGCATTTTTTAAGAAATCAGTATTTTTGAATTCCTGAGCATGAATATCAAGCATGCCAGTGATCAATAAAATTGAGAAAATCAGTTTAAGGCCAACTTTATTTTTCATCAGCATATAATTGTAAGTATTTGTAAATGAATAGCTTATTTTTTATTTTTTGTTTCTAACCAGGCAGCAAAGTCTTTATCAATTTCTGGTGTCCACTTACCGTCAATCTGACCCGGGGTATATTTCCCCTCTTTTAATCGTTGATGACCAAACTGATCTTTCAGCTGTACTAATTCACCCGCTTTGACCACTTTCTCTACCAGATGCGGGGGGATAAACATCACGCCATCTTGTTTGCCTAAAACGATATCTCCTGGAATAACCGTTACCGGGCCGATACGAATAGGAACATTGATTCCTGTAATCATCATTTCCTGTTGGTAAGAAGGGTGGCTGCCTCTAAAAAAGGAGGTAAATCCTGGAATAGTACGTAGGCCTTCCATATCACGGACAGTACCGTTGAATACCACACCATTACCTGATTTTGTGATTATGGAGGTTGCCAGGTTATCTCCGATAATAGGACCGTCATTGTGTTTACCATATGAATCTGCCACATACACATCGCCTTTTTGAAGTAGGTCTATTGGCCATGAAACCATATCGCCAATGCGGCCATCCTTTACGCCTTCTTTCTCTAGTTCTTTACGAATTTCGGGGCGCAGCGGCATGTATTGGGCACTAAGTACGCGTCCTACCAAAACCTGGCCCGCATGTATGTTTTCCCATCCCTGTTCTAGCTGATGAGTATATCCCTCACCTTTTAAAACAGACCAGGCCTGTTCCAAAGTAACAGATTTCAGGCGTTGTATTAAATCATCTGAAACCTTGGGCCGCCCATCAGGAAAACGTTCGCCTTCCCATTTTGGAGTAAGGGCAATTAATGTTTCTTTGCTAATGCTTACCTTTTGTGCTAGTGCAAGGCTTGATGATGCTAAAAAAAGTGTAATAAATAAGTATTGACGTAAATTCATAATGGTGTTTATTAAAATTTAGTAGTATAATATATGATTGTGTTTTTCTAAATGATACTCGCTCCGATTTTATTAAATATCATCAGTCTGGTAAGGTAAATGCCACATAGGTATCTGATGCTTTGGTTTTCATTCTACCACCGCCACAGGCAATCACAACATACTGTTTACCCTTGATACTATAAACAGCTGGTGTAGCAAAGCCGCCAGCAGGTAGTTTGGTTTCAAATAGTAATTTGCCGCTCTTTTTATTGTAGGCTCTAAACATTTCATCGCTAGTTGCTGCAATAAATACCAAGCCTCCTGCTGTTACTACAGATCCTCCCCAGTTTTCTGTGCCTGAATGTATTCCTTTGGCCTTCATGTCGGGGTGATCGCCCAGGGTTTGTTTCCAAACAACCTTTCCGTTGTTCAGATCTATAGCCTGCAGCGTACCCCATGGCGGATTAATACCTGGGTAACCTTCTAGTGTAAGAAATTGCTTGATGCCTGCCAAACTGTATGGAGGATCGTAAAATGGATGGATTTTTTTGACTTCAGGGATATATTTGTCTTTTTGCTTGCTTTCAATATTTAAAAGGTAGGATGCAATTGCAGTCTTATCTGCTTCAG
>CANKAT010000070.1 GCA_947479815.1 Sphingobacteriaceae bacterium | reverse complement strand
TATCCAGCGTATTTTGGAAACGCATTGGTTGTTTTTAAAGTATTAGGTGTTTTAGCATTAGTTATTCCACAAGTTCCAAAACGAGTAAAAGAATGGGCGTATGCTGGATTTGCTTTTGACTTTATTTTTGCAGCAATTAGTCTTACCGCAGTTGACGGAATCAATGGACAAACATTGATTCCTTTAATTGCATTTGGAGTTTTAGCTCTTTCTTACATTTACGATCCTAAAATAAACGCGAATAATATTAAATTTTTTCCTAGAAATAGACTTTAATTAGCGGAGTAATTTGAAAATATTCCAGATTTTTAAGCCATGAAAAGACCTTGGAATATAATTGACTGTCCGGTTTATAGCCTTGCAACCTATTTTGAAGGCAAGATAAATATGAATATCTGCACCTATGTGAGCGCTGTAAGCATGGAGCCCAAAATCTATGCAATAGCCATTTATAATGACACCAAAACATTGCAAAACATGTTTCAAACCGACACAGCGATCTTGCAGTTCCTTCATCCTGAGCAGTATAAGCTGGTTAGAAATTTGGGTCAGCGGTCTGGATTGCAATTCGATAAGTATCAGTATCTCAAGAAAAATGATTTATTGGAAAGCTGGAATGGTATGGATGTCTTAAAAAATACATCAGCACGTATTTTACTTGAAAAAATCGACTTTAAACAAACCGGAGATCATGTTTTATTTACATTTAAAACCGAAAAATACAAGAGCTATAATCCTGAAGTTTTAACTTCGGAAATCTTACGAATTAAAAAAATCATTAGGGCATGACCGAGGCAGAAATAGACCGTATCATTGAAATGGCATGGGAAGACAGAACACCATTTGAAGCCATTAAAATTCAATTTGGCTTTACCGAGGCAGACGTGATTTCGCTAATGAGAAAAGAACTAAAAAGAAGTAGTTTCAACTTATGGCGAAAACGTGTCAATAGTGGGATAAGTCAAAAGCATTTACATAAGCGAACCGATGAGATCAGCCGGTTTAAATGTACCTTACAACGCAGCATCAGTATGAATAAGATCAGCAAGCGCTGAGATGAAAACAGTAAAAAAAGAAAACCTACCCGTAAAAGTTTGTATAGTATGTGACAGGCCCTTTAGCTGGCGAAAAAAATGGGCAAAGGTATGGCACGATGTAAAGTACTGCAGCGAGAAATGCAGAAAATTAAAGCACCTCAATGAGTAAATCTAATGCGGTCTCGATTATAAGTAAAGTCAAACAAATTCCTGTTTTATTCTATTTATTAAAATGGCTATTCCTTTCTACTTTAGTTGGTATTCTGGCAGGGTCTGCATCTGCATTCTTTTTAATTTTTTTGGATTGGGTAACAGAATGGAGAGAGAATCACCTCTGGATAATTGCTTTTCTACCTCTCGCCGGGTTGATTATTGGTCTGGCATACCACTCTTGGGGAAAAGAGGTAGTTAATGGGAACAACGTATTACTAGAGGAATTTCATAGTCCGAAAAAAATAATTCCCTTAATAATGGCTCCGCTAGTTTTATGTGGGACCCTAATTACTCATCTTTTTGGAGGTTCAGCAGGCCGTGAAGGAACAGCAGTTCAAATGGGGGCAGCTATTTCAGATCAGTTCAGCAAATTGTTCAGATTAAATCAAAACGATCGAAAAATCCTGATAATTATCGGTATTAGCGCAGGTTTTGCTGCAGTATTTGGAACTCCACTTGCCGGAGCCGTATTTGCATTAGAAGTGATGTTTTTTGGCAAAATAAAATCAGAAGCCTTGTTACCAAGTTTGATCACTGCTTACATTGCTCATTTTTCATGCACTGCATGGAATGTTTCACACACCCAATATAATATTCCATCTGTACCTGACATCGATATAATAAACCTTCTTTGGGCGGCGCTTACAGGTATAATTTTTGGACTAAGCTCTTGGTTATTTTCAAAATCTTTGCATTTCTGGACCAAGCTGTTTAAATCGATCATCAAATATGCTCCATTCAGACCATTAATTGGCGGTATTATTATCGCCATTGCCATATATCTGATAGGAAATACCAAATATATCGGATTAGGAATTCCAGTTATTATAAGTGCTTTCAGTGAAAATCTGAATTCTTATGACTTTCTACTCAAAATCCTATTTACAACATTTACCATTGGCGCTGGTTTTAAAGGCGGTGAAGTTACTCCCCTATTCTTTATTGGAGCAACACTCGGAAATGCTTTAGTGTGGTTTGTACCCTTGCCAGTAGCATTACTTGCAGGAATGGGATTTGCTGCTGTTTTTTCAGGAGCAAGCAACACCCCTATTGCCTGCACCTTGATGGGAATCGAATTATTTGGAATGGAAAGCGCAATTTTTATAGGGATAGCCTGTTTAATTTCATACTTTTTTTCGGGACATACCGGAATTTATACTTCTCAAATACAGACTGGGCCAAAATATTTTATTTACAGGAAGTTAAAGTCAAAATTCAATTTTGTGTAGCTCACCTGAATGTATCCTAGCTATACCTAATTACTGAAATAATCAGACCTCTTACCTCAGACCTCATTCCTCAGACCTCCTACCTCAAACCTCATTCCTCAGACTTCCTACCTCAGACTTCCTACCCCCTACCTCATTCCTCAAACACTAATTATTCTACCATCTTCCATTTCAATAATCCGGTCTGTTCGCAATGCGAATTCATTATCATGAGTTACGATCAATAAAGATTGATTATAAACCTCTGCCAACTCCTTAAAAATATCGAAAACAATTTCCGAGTTTTTTTTATCCAGGTTTCCGGTAGGCTCATCACCCATTAATATTAAGGGGTCATTGATCAATGCCCTTGCAATTGCAATTCGCTGTTTCTGTCCTCCTGAAACCTGATTCGGCTTTTTAAGTGCCTCGCTTTCTATACCCAGGATCTTTAATTTTTCATAAGCCCTATGTTCTATTTCTTTTACAGAATATTTCCCGAGTTTTAAGCCAGGTAACATCACATTCTTCAAAACAGAAAATTCATTCAGAAGGTAATGAAATTGGAATACAAAGCCAATCTTCTCATTTCTTACCCTTGCCAGATCAGCTTCATTTTTATCGCGCATAGTTTCTCCATCGATTATAATGTGGCCGCTGTAATCAGTATCCATGGTTGAGAGAATATAAAGTAGGGTTGATTTTCCACATCCAGATTTACCGATTACTGAAACAAAGTCGCCCCTGTTTATTGAAAAATTAACATCGGTAAGTACCTTAACGGTAATTGGATCGTGAAAATATTTTGAAACACCTTTTGCCTCGAGTATGATTTGATCCATCCTATTTCCCTCTGATAATTATTACCGGATCTATTTTACTGGCTTTACGGGATGGGAAATATCCGGCAAAATAAGTTGTAACAATTGAAAAAACTGCACCAATCATATAAAAACGAGGATTATAATTGATTGGATAAGTTTTAATTGTAGGTAAAGCAGCCGTATTGAACGGAATATGGTCAATAGCTACTGAGAGACCGAATCCTAAAATCAATCCTAAAATACCTCCAAAAATACCAATGGTCAACGCTATTCCAATAAAGATTTGATTCACATCCTTTCCTGAGAATCCTGTAGCCTTTAAGATTGCTATTGAATCCATTTTCTCATAGATCATCATATTCAGAATATTATAAATACCAAATCCAGCTACGATCAGCAAGGTAATACCTACCGAATAGGATATCAAGGTTCGCACTGAACTACCCGTTTCAAATTGAGAATTTGCAGTTTGAATGTCAATAGCATCCAGGTCAAATAGCTTTTGGTACTCTTTAGCAAGCTCTGGCGCCAAAGCTATATCCTTCAGCTTGATCTGAATATCAGTGATATAAGTACCTGACTCCCCTAAAAGTTTCTGCGTGGTATTGATCGACGCATAACTTTGTGCATTATCTATATCCTGTAATCCAGATTGAAAATAGCCAACCACCTTCAACTGCATTCGCTCCCCTTTAGCAGTTGTGATTTGAATAATATCTCCAATATTTGCTAAAATTTTTGCAGCCAAACCTTTGCCTAGGATAATGCTGTTTGGTGTGTTTTTCAGATCTATATAGTTTCCATCAGTCACATAATCCTGAAATAAGAATAACTTGTTCTCTGCCTCTACATCTATTCCATTGATCACACCCGAGAGGTCTATAGATGCAACATTATAAAACACTTGTGTGGTAATTTTTGGTGCTATGCCTGAAACGCGCTGATCAGCCTTCAAGAAATCCATAATAACCGCATTATTATAAATTTGTAATCGCTCCTTCTTGGGCTTAACAGAGCTAATAAAGTTATGATACGATTTAAAGGAAGCAGATAAATTAATAGGCTGAAAATCAGATGGTTTTATTTCGTTATATAAGCGGATGTGAGCGGTACGATTGACGATCAAACCGTCCAAAAGATCATTCAATCCAGACATAAAGCTGAGTAATGTGACAAACATTGTGATACTAAAGGTTACACCAACTGCAGCTACAATCGTTTGCTTTAATCGTGCCAGCAATAATGAACCTGAAATACTCACCAACAGTCTAAAATTCATAACAAAGGCTTAATCAACTCATCTTTTTCAGTAATTCCTGAAAGGATTTCGATCTTTTGGTAATCTTTCAAACCAGTTTTCACAATAACAGTATCTCCGTTAACTTTCAGCACCGTCGAATCATGCAATAAATAATTTCTAGGTATTAGCATTGCTTTACTCTTCGACTGAATAAGTATACTTGCCTCAAATGTTATATTTGGATATAGCCGTTGAGGGGATTCAACAAACTCTGCTTCAACCAAGAAGGTCTTACTTCTTTCATCCATCAGCGGATTGATACGGCTTACTTTAGCCTCAAATACCTTATTCTTATAACTATCCAGTTTAACCAATACGGTCAGGCCCTTTTTAATCAGTAAAATATCATATTCATCAACTTGCATCTCCAAAATAAAACTGGTGGCATCACCAATTACTGCTAGATGGGTTTGAGGACTAACTAATTCACCCTTAGTTTTATTTAGGCTGTAAACTATCCCATTCATTTTACTTTTTAAGGTAAAGTCACGAGTCATAGTTTGTGATATGTTTAGATTTTCTCTTGCTTGCGATGATGCAAAAGTAAGCTGCCGCTTTAATTCATCATATCTTATTATCGCAGAACTATGCGAATTTTTGGAATACTGATACGCGAGTTCGCGCTGTTCCAACTCTACTTTTGTTCCTACACGTTGATCCCATAAATTTTTCTGTCTGAAAAATAATAAGGAATCATTCTTCATTTTATTTCTTGATAGTTCTATCAAAGAGGCTACTTCATTCAGTTTTCCCTGATTGGCAGCAATATCATTGAAATTTGATGAAAGTCGAGCATTTTCAGTATTCAGCTTCTGGACATCATTCGAAACACTCAGAATAGCCTGTCCCTTTTTCACTGTATCGCCCTCTGTTACAAATAGCTGCTCAATGATACCATTCACAGTGGAATAAGCCTGATACTGATCACGGCTCTTAATAATGCCTGAAGCATAAACCGATTGTGAAATAGACCTAACCTCAGGATTGATCTTCTCAAGAGAAGAATTACAGGAATAAAGAAAAACAATTAAAAAGAATAAAATTCTATGGTTCATTTGTAAACGTTTTTTTATAAACCTAAAATTAAAATTTCACCCAAAATTTGACTTTGGTCACTTTTTAATAAAATATTCAATTAGCTAGAAATGCTGTTTTGTGATCAAGAAATGAATCACCTTCATCATTCATTTAAAAATGAATTAGGTAATTTTTATTACGTTTTTCATTGGCACTTGTAAGCCTACCCATATTGCACTGCTAAGGGTAGATAGTATAATTATGGGAACTTGATTCTACTTTAATTACGGGTTTAACAAAGGTCACTCAGCTGCTGAAGGGCAGGTTTCGGCCTTTCTGCCTGTAGGCAGGGGTGGCACCTGGAATTTTGGATTAAATTTTAATTCATAAATAATTTGAGTTGCGGGAAGTAGAATACCAACAAAAGTATAACCTCGTCATTTTGTACATTGCAAGACCTGAAACAAGAAAAAAAGAATAAATTTTGCAAGAACACAATAATTGAGCAATTTAAGGACGTATAAAAGAATAAATGAAAGAGATCAAGGCCATAATCAAAGCATATGATGAGTTAGATAGATCACTTGTACGAGCAGCCATCGCAACTGTGGTACGTGTAGAAGGATCTTCTTATCGCCGTACAGGTGCGCGCATGCTGGTCTTAGATAATGGCCAATGGGTTGGTGGAATTAGTGGCGGCTGTTTGGAGGGCGATGCGCTTAAACGGGCACGTTTAGCCATTAATAACTCACACTCTACCCTCATCACCTATGATACCAGTGAAGATGACCCACATCAAATTGGGGTAGGATTAGGTTGCAATGGAATTATTGATGTGCTGTTTTGTCCACTTGATTTTAACGACTCAAAAAATCCATTGGAGGTATTAAAATCCTGTATTTTATCTAACCGTGAAACTCATACCCTGATTACCGTCACTGCAATTAATTTCGACTTTGGAAATGTAAATCCTGGTCAGCTGATTCAATATAAAGGCCCTGAAAGCCTGGCTCTAATTGGAAATACAGATCTAGAAAAATCATTGGAACAGGCAGTAAAGCAACAAATAGCAGATAAAAAATCAGGTTCTTTAAACATTAAAACAAGCGATGGCAAAAGTCTGGCCGTATTTATTGAGATTTTGCCGCCAGAGATCCATGTGGTTTTAATGGGACATCAATACGACGTTTATCCAATGTGCCGTCTGTTAAAAGAGATTGGATGGAAGGTGAGTATTGTGGCCGAATTAATCAAAATCAATACTAAAATTACTTCAATTGCAGATCAAATTATTGCACCTTCAGCGTTTCCTGAAATGCAAATTGATGAACATACAGCAATCATTCTGATGTCGCATGATTATAAAACTGATAAACTAAATTTACCCAAAGCACTCAAAACAGCTGCTCCATACATTGGAATGCTCGGCCCAAAGATTCGTTCCGAAAAAATCTGGAAAGAACTAGCAGATGATGGTCAGTCAATAAATGAACCAGAAATGGCACGGATCTATGCCCCTTTGGGATTGGATATTGGGGCACAAACCCCCGAAGAGATTGCCTTATCTTTAGCTGCAGGAATCCGCGCAGCCTTTGCTAAAAGAGATGGTTCTTTTTTAAAGTACAGAACATCCCCAATCCATCCAAGGAGTTAAAATAATGGCGCATCAGGATAATCAACCATTTAGCATTGCAGCAATCATTCTGGCAGCAGGCAGATCAGCACGTCTAGGCAGCCCTAAGCAACTCTTAAGTTATCGAGGTAAGACTCTTTTGCAACATAGCATTGATACTGCTCTTGAAAGTATGGCAAATCCAATCCTAGTTGTATTGGGTTCTGGAAAAGACACCATAAAAAAAGAACTCGAGCAGACACAGATCTTCATCCTGGAAAACAGCTCCTGGGAAAGCGGAATGGCCTCTTCTATTTCCTGTGGGATAAATAATCTACAAATCATTGCTCCTGAAGCAGAAGCTGTGATTCTGATGGTATGCGATCAGCCCTTTGTAAATGCCAAACTCCTGAATGACCTGATCACTAAACATAAAGACTCCAAGCAATCTATTGTTGCCAGCAGTTATGCAGATACTCTGGGAACTCCTGCCCTATTTCATCAAAGCCTTTTTTCTGAACTTTTGGCTTTAAAAGGAGAAAGTGGTGCAAAATCATTGATCAAAAAATATAGTCAGCAAACGAGATTTGTTTCCTTTGATCAAGGAAGTATTGATATTGATACAAGAGAAAATTATAAGAATTTACCTAAATAAACTACTTTTATACATGCTTGTTGATTCTTTTAACCGTGTTCATAATTACCTAAGGATATCCCTTACAGATAACTGCAATTTACGTTGCTTTTACTGTATGCCTGAAGAGGAATATGAATTTACCCCTCATTCAAGGCTCATGCAGCCTGATGAAATAGAATCGCTGGCAAAGATTTTTGTACAAAATGGCGTAAATAAAATCCGTTTAACTGGAGGTGAACCTTTGGTCAGGAAGGATGCAGCTGATATCATTTTAAGGCTTTCAAAACTACCCGTTTCACTAACTCTTACAACCAATGCAACCCGACTTCATGATTTTGCAGATGTTCTTCAGCAAGCCAAAGTACGTTCATTGAATATTAGTCTGGATACGCTCGATGCCGATAAGTTCAAGATTATTACCCGCCGTGATGGGTTTCAAAAAGTGATGGATAACATCCATTTAATGATTGAAAAAAAACTTCATGTAAAGGTAAATGTGGTGGTAATGAAGGGAATAAATGATCATGAAATCAATGATTTTGTTGCATGGACCAAAGATTTACCGGTACATGTTCGCTTTATTGAATTTATGCCTTTTGAAGGTAACCGCTGGAGCAGTAACCAGGTATTCACCATGGAACAAATGCTGGAAGTGATTGGACGTAACTATACCCCTGCTCCACTGCAGAATGATGTCCATGATACCGCTAAAAAATATAGTATTGATGGCCATAAAGGCACTTTTGCAATAATCAGTACCATGAGCTCCCCATTTTGTAGTGGATGTAACCGAATGCGCCTAACCGCCGATGGTAAAATGAAAAATTGCCTCTTTTCTGAAAAAGAAACGGACCTACTTACCGCGCTCAGAAATGGTGAAGATGTTTTACCTCTTATTCAAGAAAGTATTGCTTCAAAAGCGAAAGAATTGGGCGGGCAATTCACTAAAGATTTTGAAAATATCCATATCGAAGACCTACATAATAGAAGTATGATCAGTATTGGGGGGTAGCGCTTGGATAACATTACTTTAGACTACTGATATTACCATTCCAATTGATTATAAGCAATATTTTATCGAAATTCACCACTTGTTAGTTCTAAATAAACTTGGATGGCCAGAGAATTTATACCTGTTTCAGAAGCAAAAAAACTCATTAATGATACCATAGCACCCCTGCTTCCTATCAAGGTATCCTTAAGTGAAGCTGCGGGTTTGGTTCTTGCACAAGATATTTTTTCAATATCCGATGTTCCCCCATTTAATCAATCGTCGATGGATGGATATGCATTGAATTTTGAAGGCTGGCAAAAAAACAAAACACTCTTGATCGATGGTACTGCTCAAGCTGGCTTGGCCGAGTCTATCCCACTAGAGCCTCAAAATGCCCGCAGGATATTTACTGGTGCAGTTGTTCCTCCTGGAGCAGATACCGTAGTCATGCAGGAAAAGACCAGCGTGAACCAAACGAAATTGACCATTACAGACCAATATATCACAGCAGGGCTCCATGTCAGAATGCAAGGTTCTGAAGCAAAGACAGGAGAACTGGCTCTCGAAAAAAATTGCCTTTTAAGTCCTTCAGCAATCGGATTTATCGCCGGTCTAGGTATCCATGAACTACTGGCATTTCCCCAACCAACTGTCAGTATCATTCTAACCGGAAATGAACTTCAGCAACCGGGTTTACCTTTAACGTACGGACAGGTCTATGAATCAAATTCATTCGCATTAAAGGCTATATTAAATCAGACAGGTATCTCTGTAGTTAATATTTTATCGTCAGAAGATACTCTTGAAACACTAACTTCGGTTTTAAGTACTGCGCTGCAGCAAAGTGATCTGGTATTGCTAACCGGAGGAGTAAGTGTTGGCGATTATGACTTTGTAATCAGAGCAGCAGAAGCTAATGACATAGAGCAAGTATTTCATAAAATCAAACAGAAACCAGGAAAACCCATTTACTTTGGTAAAAAAGGCAAAAAGTATATTTTCGGCCTTCCAGGTAATCCTGGATCGGTAATGAGTTGCTTTTATGAATATGTTTACCCTGCCATTGGATTATTAAACAACAGAAAAATAGACTTAAAAAAGATACAAACACCAATCAACTCTGTACAAAAAAAAGCTCCTGGCCTGACTCACTTTTTAAAGGGTTTTTACGACGGTTATAAGGTTCATGACCTAAAAGCGCAAGAATCTTTCAGACTAAGTTCATTTGCTAAGGCGAATTGCCTGATCAAACTAGAAGAAGATCAAACAGAGATCAAAGAAGGTCAACTGGTTGAAATCCATATGTTACCTTAATTCAATAAAATGGAAAGTATCTATATCTTTTATTTGCTCTTATTTTTTGTAGCATTTCTATATTCCTCTGTGGGGCATGGAGGGGCTAGCGGTTATCTTGCCCTAATGGCTATTTATGCCTTTTCGCCAGAAGTCATGAAGCCAACTGCGCTGATGCTGAACCTATTTGTTTCACTGACTTCATTTATTCAATTTTACCGGGGTAAGCACTTTAAATGGACTATATTTCTGCCCTTGGCACTCGCATCCATTCCAATGGCCTTTGCCGGCGGACTCCTCACCATGGAGGCAGATTTATATAAAAAAATATTAGGTATGCTTCTGGCTATCCCAGTCATACGTTTTCTGTTTTTTAAAAATAGTACTGCAGAAGAAATCAAGAAAAATTCGATAGGACTATCCATTTTTATTGGCTCGGTTATTGGTCTTCTCTCCGGATTAATTGGCATCGGTGGTGGGATCATACTTTCTCCTGTTTTATTATTGCTTAAATGGACAGATCAGAAACAAACCGCCGCAATTAGCGCATTATTTATCTTCGTAAATTCGCTTTCAGGACTGTCAGGACTCTTAACTAAAGGCATAAATTTCAGTCCAGATATGTTCAGCTATGTAGCCATAGCCTTTGCAGGAGGCCTTTTTGGCTCCTATTTCGGTTCATTGAAGTTCAATCAAAACATATTAAAAAATACGCTGGCAATTGTACTACTGGTAGCAGGAATAAAACTGATATTTACATAATTAAACAGGTTGATATGCAGGTGCACATTATGTTTTTTGGACAATTAACGGATATCACTGGAACTCCGAACTTGATACTTCACGATATTCCTGATACCAAAACCCTACAGGAAACGTTAAATGAATTGTATCCCGCACTGGCTAATACAAAATATGCGATTGCAATGAATAATAAAACCATCCAGTGCAATTCGATTCTTAGCGGCGATACTACCATTGCGTTATTGCCACCTTTTTCAGGAGGATAAAATGAGCAAGCTAGCAGAAAAAGAAAGATATCAGCGCCAAATTTCCCTAAAAGAACTGGGCGAAAGTGGGCAACAGAAATTGAAAAATTCAAAAGTACTGGTCGTTGGTGCCGGAGGTTTGGGCTGTCCGGCTTTACTTTACATGGCAGGTGCTGGCATTGGACGCATCGGAATTGTAGATTTCGACCTGGTTTCACTCAGCAATCTACACCGTCAAGTTCTGTTTTCTGTTCATGACATCGGTTTTTCAAAATCATTAAGAGCAGCCGATATTCTGGGACAGATGAATCCGGAAATTGAGATTGAAGTATTTAATCAGAAACTCGACAATTCCAATGCACTAGAAATCCTTGCAGGTTTTGATATCATTCTAGATGGTACTGACAATTTTGCGAGTAGATATTTAATCAACGATGCCTGTGTATTATTAAATAAAACTCTTGTTTATGGTGCTATTTCGCGTTTTGAGGGTCAGCTAGCTGTATTTAACAAAGCTTCAGCTAGTACAGAAATTCCAGCTAATTATCGCGACCTGTTCCCCCTGCCGCCCGCAGATGATGAGGTTTTAAATTGTGAAGAAGCAGGCGTTATTGGGGTACTTCCAGGAATTATTGGGACCATGATGGCCAATGAAACCATCAAATTGATCACTGGCATTGGAGAACCTCTGCTTAACCGCTTACTCACCTATAATTCTCTGAATAATCAGTTTTTTGAGATGGACTTAGTGGTCATGCCCGGAACAACAAAAATGATCCCTGAAAATGTAGATGCATTCAAAGCATTTAACTACAATTGGTTTTGTAATATAAATTCGAATTTCGAACTAAAGCATGAAGATTTTGAACGTATCATGAATGAACAGGATATTCAGATTGTAGATGTGAGAGAACAAGGTGAGGAATTGTTAATTGATGATTTTAAACATATTCATATTCCTTTGAGCCATCTTAAAGTACAAATTCCTGATATTGATGCACAGACCATTGTGCTTATTTGCCAGTCGGGTAAGCGAAGTTCAAGTGCCGCTGAGATCTTAAGTAAACATTATGGTAAATCAAGGAAAATATATAGTTTAAAAGACGGAATCGCCGGTTGGCAAAAAAATAAATAGTGTGGGTATGTCAGAAAGAAAAGCAAAAAATATTTTCCAGCAGGGTGCAATTCCTGCTACATTTATTTCAGAAAGCATTCAAAAGCATAGCTCCCAAACTACCATAGGTGGCCATAGCATTTTTCTAGGACAGGTAAGGGCTGATGAAACAGAAAACGGAAAAGTTAAAGCCATTGATTTTACTGCCTTTGAGGATATGGCACATGAAAAAATGCACCTGATCCGCGAAGATATTTTTGCTAAATACCCGCTCAACTGCATGCATGTTCATCATAGCCTTGGAGTGGTGCATTCGGGCGAGATCTGCCTCTTTGTATTTACCTCGTCCGCTCACCGAAAAGCTGCAACGGCTGCCTGCGAAGAAACTGTAGAAAGACTAAAAGCTGAACTACCGATTTGGGGAAAAGAGATTATGGAAAATGATGAGACTCAATGGAAAGTGAATAAATGATGGGTTGTCTGTTGTCTGTTGTCTGTTGTCTGGCTAACGTTTTAAAGGTGTTGTCTGTTGTCTGTTGTCTGTTGTCTGGCTAACGTTTTAAAGGTGTTGTCTGTTGTCTGTTGTCTGTTGTCTGGCTAACGTACCCAATCTAATAACTGATAACCGATAACTGATAACTTATAACCGATAACTGATAACTGATAACCGACAACTGATAACTGATAACCGACAACTGATAACTGATAACCGATAACTGATAACCGATAACCGACAACTGATAACCGACAACTGATAACTGATAACCGATAACCGACAACCGATAACTAAAGACCTACCTTTATACGATCGGTTCAATCCGAAATAAATAAACTTAAATAAATGAACATGGAAATAACTAAAGATCTGAGGCTTGCAGTACTTATTGATGCAGATAATGTACCATATGCCAATGTCAGGCCCATGTTTCAGGAAATAGCTAAATACGGTACTCCTACGTTTAAACGGATTTATGCCGACTGGACCAAACCAACTGTTTCTGGATGGAAAAAGGTGCTTCTTGAAAATGCGATTACCCCCATTCAGCAGTACAGTTATTCAACCGGCAAAAATGCTAGCGACAGCGCCATGATTATCGATGCCATGGATATTTTATATTCTGGCAAAGTCGATGGTTTTTGTATTGTATCCAGTGATAGTGATTTTACCAGACTTGCTACCCGTTTAAGAGAAGCAGGAATGATTGTAATTGGAATCGGTGAAAAGAAAACTTTAATTCCCTTCATCACAGCATGTGATAAATTCATTTATATCGAAATTCTGAACGCTGATGAAACAGAAGCCACAACTGATGAATCACATCCTATAAAAAAATCGAAGAAAACAAGCAAAAAAAATACTGCTCCTTTAAATAATATAGACAAGGAATTAATCAAACTGATCAGCGATAGCATTTCTGATCTGGAGGACGAAAATGGTTGGGCATACCTTGGAAACCTGGGTAATCTTCTTCTGAAGAAGAAGCCTGATTTTGATTCTAGAAATTACAATTACCCTAAACTTCATCCGTTGATCAAGAGTCTGAATAAGTTTGAATTTGATGAACGGGTTTCAGGGAAAGGGAACATAAAACACGTTTATATCAAAATAAAAGCGAATTAGGAATTAGCAAATTCAAGCATTTTTATTGGCCAAGCATCGATTTTTCTGAGTGCTCTCATTTTCACCGACATTTTTCCGACATTCACCGAGAAGAGTAGTAAGCTTGCCTACTATCTATTTACCAATTGACTATAAGACAATACATTAGTTTTAAATATTTATGCCATGGAAAATTCTGGAAGCTCAAATCAAAAATCAGGAAAAACCTTAGTGGGTTTAATTCTGCTTGGATTAGGATTCATACTTCTATTTAGAACCTTAGATCTATTTTTCATACCCTCTTGGATATTTAGCTGGCCTGTATTCCTAATCATGATCGGAATATTCATAGGTAAGCGCCAGGGTTTTAATAGGCCCTCTGCTTTTATGCCCATCGTTATCGGTGTTATATTTTTAATTAATAAAATATTGCCAGACGAGGACTTAGGTAGATTCTTTTGGCCATTGCTAATCATCGGATTCGGAGCATGGATGATTTCGGGCCGAAAAGAAAAAACCCTTTTTGAGTCGTTTA
>CANKAT010000069.1 GCA_947479815.1 Sphingobacteriaceae bacterium | reverse complement strand
GCGGAAAATAAGAATTGGATTCTGTTTTTTGATGAGGCTGATGCTTTATTTGGTAAGCGTACACAAACTAGCAGCTCCAACGACCGGCACGCAAATCAGGAAGTTTCTTATCTTTTGCAACGTGTAGAAGATTTTCCAGGTGTAGTGATTCTGGCAACCAATCTTAAAGCGAATCTTGATGATGCGTTTTCGCGCCGTTTTCAGTCAATGATTTATTTTCCAATTCCGGGTCCTGAGCAACGTAAACGTCTGTGGAAACAAGTATTTTCAGAAGAAAGTACTTTGGAGGAAAATTTGGAACTTGATGAAATAGCAATAAAATATGAATTGGCAGGAGGAGCGATAATTAATGTTAGTAGGTATAGCTCTATGAAGGCCCTTAAAAGGGGTAGCAATATAATTTTAAAGAAAGATATCATCGAGGGTATTCGTAAAGAATTTGGTAAGGAAGGAAAAATCGTTTAAAATGGATTTTGTCGACAGATCAATTATATATCGTTTTCATCAGGAACGTATTCAGATGTTTGGTGAGGGTACCACTGGCGCACTAGGTTGGAAATCTGAAGATAACCAGGTTATCCGATTTGAAATTTTATCCCAAATAGGGGATATGACTGGATTGTCAGTTCTTGATTTGGGTTGTGGACATGGTGATTTGTGCGGGTACTTAAGAAAAAAGTATTCGGATATACGTTATGCCGGAATTGATCAGATGGAGGAGTTATTGGATATTGCAATCGCCAGATATGGTTCATTGCCAGATACCATTTTCTACCTTGGAGATTGCTGGTCGGCAGATCTACCAAATATGGACTATGTACTAGCTTCCGGGTTGCTAGCCTATAAAAATAGCAGAACTGACTTTATATTCAGAATGATTGACCGCTTATTTGCTTCATGCAGGTTGGGTACAGGCTTTAATCTGTTGAAGAATGTTGATGACCCTGAAGGAATACTTGTAAATTATAATCCAAAAGAGATCTTGGATTATTGCCGCCAAATCAGTCCAAAAGTTGTGTTAAGAGAAGGATATGCTGATGATGACTTTACGATATTTATTTATCACTGATAAAAAAAATAGAGCTTTATTTGATAAATGCTTTAACTTATTTAACGTTCAATAAATTATTCTTTACTTAATTTTTTTATAGCATCAGCAATAGATAGTGTTCCATTATTAGTTTCTATAATCAATTCTTTAAAACTCATCATTGAATTCAAGAATAGAGAAAAAATATCTATAAAACTACTTTTTGAAGGCATATCAACACGAGAAATTGGATAGATATATTTAAATCCAAACTCTGATAAATCATTTATAAAAAAAGAACCAATGGCGCAGCGATTATTCAATTCATTAACTAATAACAAGAGATCTTCTTTACGTTCAATGACAATTTTGTTAATAACTAAAGAATATAATTGAAATAATCTTATATCTTCAAATTGATCTTCTGCGATAGGAACATACATGATATTTACTGAAGCTTGTTTAGCTGTAATTGCAACTAATATGTTATGTGGAATTTCAACTGATGACTCTAAGATAGTTGATGCAACGTCTATTTGTTCTAAATAACCCTTCAATTCGTTCAATAATTGTTGATCTTTTAGATTCAATAATTCTTTATTCATAATAGTTTTTTTAATTATTATCGTCCAGTCTTCATTGACTCAACGATATGTTTCACCTGATCAGCAAATGATCCATTAAGAGCGTAAACAGTACCTAAATTTGCACCAGTTGATTTCAACATTTTTTCTGCTGTATCAACTTTTGTTTCACCGTCTTCTTTTGTTACCGGCTGTGGAATAGACTGTAGATATTTATATAAAGTTTTAGTATGATTTACATATTCATGATGCTTTACTTGAGTTGACCTATCACCATCACCTCCAGAAAGATATCCATCTCTAGCTAAACCCTGAATAGCTTTAGCAGCAGAGTTAGCTCCTTCAATAGCAGAGGCAGTTCCAAGCAATATACTTGCTGAGATTCCACCATCAGCAGGGAACGTGGCTGTTATTGAACCTATTAAGCTAATTAGACCTGTAAAAACATTGCGTGAACTGTGTTCTCGTCTTTTTTCATTAATCTCCTGCATCTTGCTAGCAAACTCATAATTTTGGATAGCCGGAATTAGTTTATCGATATCAACTTGAGCTCTATTTATACCATATTTACTCGCAAAAATATCTTTTCCTTTAGGACCTAGTGGCGTATTTAGTTCTTCAAATATTCCCGGTTTTAATCGAACGTAGTCTGTTTTCCCCCAAAATATAAAGGTTGCCTTTCCTCTCGATTCAGTTGCAAAAAGTTTGGGCATTTCTAAAGGATTTTTTCCTAATACGCTTCGAAGTTCAGACCCGAAGTCATTAGCAAGTATTGTCATTTCTGCTTCAGCTTGCTCTGCAATGTAATTAGTATAACATTCTTTAATAACCTGACAGGCTGAAATGGCTATTCCTAAGCCTGGTATCATTCTGGTAATTTCTGGAGGAACAGTACTGCTGAGGTAACTCATGATACTAGATGCTGCTTGTGACCCAGCCTGCAAGGCACTCAATACAGCAATAGCAACCTCACTTGTTCCAATCAGTGCAGAACCTTCACCTTTGGAAGTATCATAGGCTTTTTTGATAGCCATAACGCTTTTCACCAAACTGGTGATAGAACTACCTATACCTGCAGTTATATCTCCTGCTGCTTTAGCAATTCCAGAACTGCCAATTTTTCCAGTTAATTTTCCAGCTGCTGTTGTTACACCACCTGCCGCACCAGTAATGGCAGTACCTAAGCTCAAATTATCTGTTTTATTATCTTTAATTTGTTCCCACACACCATCATTGAGTACCGCAGTAGCATTGTTAACCATACCTATTATGCCAACGTACTTATCTGAAAATGCTTTATTTTCTTCAGGTGTACTAGCAAGTTGTGCAACTGATGATTGATCATTTTTAAATTGAGATGTAGAATTTATTTGTTCACTTTTACTCAGGTTCGCAGCTTTTGCACCCATAACATCCGCTTCATTTTCCAAGCCTGCATCATCATTTACAGCTACGCCAGTTTTCATTTGCAGAGTTGGCTGAACACGCCCTTGTTTTTGCTGTGCCACATGCCAAGCTTCATGAGGCAGATGTTTTTCCTGACCCGGAGCAATGTGAATATCAGTTCCTTGTGCAAAAGCATAGGCTTGAAGTTGTGCTGGTTTTGTAGAGTTAAAATGTACCTTTACATCATCCATTGAATAACCTGAAAGGCTCTCTACACCTGATTTTAGGTTATCTGGTAATCCTGTTTTATTCGATTTTTCTGAAACCTCTTGCCTTTGAATTGGACTAATGGTTTCATTACCTGAACTAATTTCTTTTAATTGAACAGCGGATTTCTGTTTAGAATCAAATTTCCCCTGAATGGGTTCTTCTTCTTCTACTTTTTGTATTGTATTGAATTTACCTTGTAAAGGTTCTTCTTCTTGTTCTACCTTTTGAAGAGTGCCAAATTTCCCTTGAACAGGTTCGTCTTCCTCCATACGTTGAGCAGGTATTTTTTTCATTTGCAATTCCTCTTCTACTCCCTGCCTTTGCAAAGCTGGGACAGCCGGAAATGAAAATGCATTTCTCAAAGCCACCGTTTCTGAAACGGAGCTACTGCTAGAACTTATTTTTTGAATATTTTTCTTTTGATAAGACATGATCTGAAATTTGAGACCTTAACTCAACTAATAATACGGGATTAATAGTTTTAAAATTATAAAAAAAATAGATAATTGCAATATAAATTCTATTCAATAGTCTGCTAAAGATCTCTTGGGCAAAGGGCATAAGGTGATGATGATCGAATCTAAAAAGGATATTTAATTGATCGGATTAAAGTGTTAGGTGGATTGATTATTATCAGTAATCTTTCAGGAGGTATAGTCAGCACTAATTCAGATTTAATAATTGATAAAATCTGTATTATTTCTAAAAAATTTGATCAGTAATACACGGAAATTGCTAACAAATTATTACTTATCTGCCCAAACAAAGAGGCTAAGAATACCTTCTCTAATTGAAATGATAAATGGTAAGTAATAAATAATTTGTCAGTTTTAGCATTATTTGACTTATTAAAAGTCTTATTCAAATCTTTTTTTAGTATCTTATATTGAAATAAAGGATATTGCCTCTTGAACTGACAAATAATAGCCATCTGTTTGGGGTAGTCCATCACAAGATGCTTCAAGGGCAGGAATTACCCAAGCTATTTTAAGCTTTTTAAGTATTTCAACAGCGCGAAGATTCCTGGTTTTAGTCTCAAGTTGAAGAGAAAGAAATATTTCAGCCCAATACCTGTCGTGGCCCTTTACTCCTTGGATCAAATATAAATCAAAAGGATTTTTTAGATCAAAAAATGAATCTCTTACTTGTTTACGAAAATTATCAGGGCCATTCTGAATATAGTGTAAATTTAATTCATTAGAACTTGAGCCTTTCCTTAGCGAATTAAAAATCTGTTGTGCTTCCCAGGCTCCTTTCATCCAAAGTGGTTTTAAATCTGCCAATAACAAGATATTGATGGCGTAAAGTGGTGATTCTGGAATAGTCAAACCTTCTTGGTTTATTGTTAGGGCCTGCAGACCAAATCTTTCAATAAGTGCATCCATAGCCATTGATCTGACATACGGGTGATGGTCTTCCAACGAACTTAAAAGAGCATTGTCAACTTTTTCGCCAGGTATAGTAGAAAGATCCAGCACAGACGCAAAACGTGATAACATGGTACCTTGTGATATGCTTGAAAGCAGTCCTTCATTCGAACCACCCAATTTAATTAGGGCGCGGTTAGCACATAAGCGAACCCATTCATTAGTATTATGTGTTTGTGACTTTATTATATCTAAAAATCGCTTATCACCAAGATCGCCTAAGGTCATTAACGCTCGAGGGTTGCCCATTTCTGCTGCATTTATAAGAGCATTAATTGCTATATTTTTTTCATTACTAGACAAATTTTCCCAAAATGAAAGATCAAATCTTTCTTCAAAAGGTATGATTTTATCAATTCCACTTAAAAAATTGTTTAAAAAATCCATGCTTAATTCAAATTAATAAAAAAAATATTTTTGAGCCTTATTATATTTAGAGCTCAATTGAACAATTAGGTGCTTTATGTGTTATTATATTTTATGGTAATGGGGGAGTAGCTGGAAGTTTATTAAATTCTTCATCTGCAATTCTATTTGACTCTTTCCAATCATGTCCTACATACCAAGTTCCAGGAACCCCATCCGTACTAACACCATAGTCAACTTTTCTTGTTCCTTTGCTAATACTTGCAACTGCATAGAAGGTACATACTTCTTCTAGTGATTTACCAATTCCAGCAACGCCTTTTTCAATTGCTTTAGATTCGACCATACCAAAAACATTGCTTTTATCAGTTTGGCCACCTGCGCAAATAAGAACCTCTTTTGTTTTTCCAGTTGTTGCATTTACAACTATTTGATCGGCTACTGCTTGTGCATATGCCCGAGATAATGAGCCCCAAAGCTGAACATCCCATCCGTTTGCGTGTGCATCCAATGAAGGCATACCATCAAATAAAGCTCCAATTCCAGAGGTATCTAAGGTAAGGTCAGATTTTTTTTCAGCAAATTCCCTTCCTTCAGGTTTTGAATAGAACCCAAATGAATCGGCTTTTGCAAATTGTGTTTGATTAATGGACATTAACGTGTCCATAACCGTGTTAAACTGACCCATTGAATCAAGGAAATTATCTGAAGCCATATCAACCTGTTTAAGATCCTCATCTTTAACAATTTGATTTCCATCTTTATCTTTTTGTGCATAGGCAGGATTTCCCACCTTTTTTTCCATTTTAACTTTACTTGCAATAATACCATTACAGATATCTTCCCAGATTTTTTCAGGTCCTGTAACTTTATCAAATGTAGGTGGAGGGGCATATATAGTAAATAATGAAGCTATTCGAGCCTGAAAAGTTGGATACATCGGATGATTAAAAGGATTTGCCACTGCTTGATCACCTCCTGCTTTGATTATCTCATCCTTAGCAGTAGGTTTATTAACAGGATGCTGGTTTACTAAATCTAATTGCGTTCTTTCTAACTGAGCCACTAGTTGCGTTGAAGCACTTTTTTTAGCTTGAACAGTATGGTCATGGGTCGAATTTAAAGTTGATATTCCTAGGGATAACGCATTTTGCCCCATAACATCTGCTTCATTTTCTAAGCCTGCTTCATCATTAACAGGTACGCCAGTTTTCATTTGCAGAGTTGGCTGAACACGCCCTTGTTTTTGCTGTGCCACATGCCAGGCTTCATGAGGTAGATGTTTTTCCTGACCTGGAGCAATGTGAATATCAGTTCCTTGTGCATAAGCATAGGCTTGAAGTTGCGCTGGTTTTGAAGAGTTATAATGTACCTTTACATCATCCATTGAATAACCTGAAAGGTTCTCTACACCTGATTTCAGATTATCTGGCATCCCTGTTTTATTCGATTTTTCTGAAAATTTTTGTCTTTGAACTGGATTAATGGGCTCATTATCCGAACTCATGTCTTTTAATTGAACAGCTGAATTTTGTTTGACATTAAATTTTCCTTGAATAGCTTCTTCTTCATTCATGAGCTGAACAGGTACTTTATTTTTCATTTGTAATTCCTCTTCAGCACCCTGCATTTGTAAGGTCGAGACAGCTGGAAAAGAAATGCCATTTCTCGAAGTCTGGGCTTCAGAAACAGAGTTGTTGCCAGAATTTGTTTGTTGAATATTCTTATTTTGATAAGACATCATCTAAAAATTGAGACCTTTATTCAGCTAATAAACAAGGTTAATAGTATTAAAAATATAAAAAATAACTGGTTTAACATACTTTATGCGCTTTTGCGTGTATATGATGTTCTCAATACCCATAATTTGTTTATTAAATTTCATCAATATTATATTTCATTAAAACCATAGGTTTTTGCATTTTTGAGTAAATTTCAAACTATGAGTTCACATTCAAACAGCAAACTGGAAAAAATTAAGTTTATACTCATTTTTTTGTCTGTTCTGCTTGTATTTATTCTGGGGATTCTTGGTTTTAAGGAGACAACTGGAGCAGATTTTAATTTTTTTGCTGCTGTTTATTCTACAATATGCCTGTTTCTTATGGGCAATGCAGATCCGGTGCCCGGAAGTATCTTTCTTTTAATAGCACAATACCTTGCTGCAATATTATTCGGACTAGGAGTATTTTCATTGGTATTTGATCAGGTTCAAAACGCATTTGTTATTATCAAGATCCGATTTACTTATAAAGATCATATTGTTCTATTTTCACTTAACGAAATTGGTAATAAGCTTGCTAAAGAACTTTTGGACAAAGGTCAAAAGGTTGTGATAGTTGAGGCAGACAAGGAGAATAATTGTATTTATCAGGTAAAAGAGTTAGGAGGATTGATCATTATTGGTAGTGGTTCAGATGGTAACATAATTAATTATGCGGGTTTGGCAATGGCTAAAACCTGTATTATTTGCGGTAACTCTGATCAGGAGAATATGGAAATTGCTAACGAAGTATTATTTTTTCGCCAAAAAAAGCAAGCACAAGATTCTTTAAAAATATTATTACATATTTCTGATAACAATAATATCAATATTTTAAAAGACTATCTAGATATACATAATCAGGATGAAGATTATGATCTTGAGACCTTTAATGTTTCTCAGCTTGCAGCACGCATGATCTATGATATATACCCCCCTCACGAATATCTTAATTCAGAAAATCACGAAGAAAATGCAATTGCAATTATTGGATATAATCAGGCTTCTGAAGATTTTCTATTAGAAAACATTATTCTAAGCCATTATCCTGAATTAAATAATCTTAAGGTTTACCTAGTTGATAAGGATGCAGATACTTATTACAATGAATTTAATTTTAAGTATCCATTCCAAACAGAATTTATTGATTTGGTTCCTATTAAATTGTTGAATGGTAGTTTTTATGCCAATTTTGCCTGGCATAAAAAAGATATAGAAAAATTGAGTAAAGTGAAAGTTGTTTATATGTTCGGAAATAGTGATTCTGAATTACTTACGAGTTCTGCAAATCTTCGCCAGTTTTTGTATAACCAAACTCTTAGCATTTCTCAGATTCCTATTATACTTTGTTTGCCAGAAGATGCAGGGATAACCGAACTTCTTGACTCCAACAGAGATACTAAAACAAATGCAAGTTTTGTATTCAGCAAGCGTCTAAATATTCAGCTTTTTCACCGAATTACAGATACCTGCACTACCCGAAATTTACTCGAGCAAACTGAGCTTATTGACAAGTTGTCAAAAATCATAAATTATTATTATTCAATTAAGTATGAATTCTCATCTGAATTAAAAGAACATTGGAATGTGGATAATACAGATGCCTTGATCAATGAACTTGAAGGTATATTGCATGAGATGCCAAATAAAGATGAAATTATTACTAATCGAACTATTCAAACTCAATTAATTAAGCAACTCTCTGAAAAAACTGGTATTCATTATAATTCACTCTTTTCTCGCCTATCAGTAGAAAAAAGATGGAATATTTTAACTCAGCGGAAAAAAGATTCAAACCGTTATGCTGCAAGACAACTTTCTTTAAAATTTAGCTCACTTAAACGAATTGGCTGCGATCCGTTGACTATTGAGAATATAACCCGTTTTTATGCTCGCTTGGCTCCAATGGAACATAAGCGCTGGAGTGCTGAAAAGATGGTTTTTAATTATAAATATGGCCCATTGGTTTCTGATAAAGCCGAACGCTATGTATTAAAAGACGTTTTGAAAATTCACGATCAGCTAATTGCCTATGAAAAATTAACTGAAGTAGAGAAAGAAAAAGATCTGAACCTCTTTCTTTTACTGCCTTTATTAAGTCAAATTTATAAGTCAAACTGAGCTGTTACCCATGCACTTCCCAACAGATATATTCATTAGTTACGCTCATATAGACGATGAATCTTTGATCCAGAATCAAAAAGGATGGATCTCCGAATTCCATAGAGCACTTGATATACGACTTGCACAATTATTGGGTAGAAGGCCAGTAATTTGGCGTGATGATTCATTGCAAGGAAATCATGTTTTTGATAAACAAATTGTTGATCAGTTTTCAAAAGTTGCAATCATGATCTCCATAATTACCCCACGTTACGTCAAATCCGATTGGTGCATTAAGGAGGTTGATGAATTTTATACTTCTAGCCAAACTAATATTGGATTTACTGTAAGTAATAAAGCACGAATTTTTAAAGTCATCAAAACACCTGTTCGCATTGAACAGCATCCTGAGAAGATTTCTGGCGTTTTGGGATACGAATTTTACGCAGCAGATCCTAATACAGGACGGGTGAAGGAACTTTCTCAAGCTTTTGGTAATGAAACAGAACGACTTTATTGGGAAAAACTGGATGATCTAGCACATGATATCAGCTCATTTTTGGAAAGTCTTGAAATTCCCCAATCAAGCTCAGGTACTGTGGCTAATTTTTCTCCTTCTGCCGTAGATGTCACTAAAAAAGTATTTCTTGCAGAATCTAGCTATGATACTCAAGATTTTAGAGATAGCCTAAAACGTGAACTTCAGGGATATGGCTACCATATTCTTCCCGATAAACAATTACCTCTTATTGCAACACCTTTAAATGAAAGCCTAATTTCTAATCTCAGTGAAGCTGTTTTAAGTATTCACCTTCTTGGTGAAAACTATGGTATTGTTCCTGAAGGGGCACAGAGGTCTATAGTGGAGATTCAGAATGAAGTAGCTGCATCTTATAGTGTTGCAAATTCAATTCCACGATTTATATGGATACCTGAAGGATGTGAACCTATTGATGAAAGGCAGATCAATTTTGTTAATAGATTGAATTCAGGAAAAGAAGGAATTGCAGGAGCTGATTTGGTTCAGGGTTCATTAGAAGATTTCAAGGGTGTTGTAATCGACAAACTGAATTCAATGAAAAAAGACATTAAGAAAGAAGAGGAGCAGGTCGAGGTCCATGATGATTCATCCAAAACGATCTATTTGATTTGCGATTTATCGGATATTGATGAAATCAGGCCCTTAGAGGATTTTTTATTTGATAATGGCTATGAAGTAGTGATTCCTATTTTTGAAGGCGATGAATCTGGAATCAGGGAAGATCATATTGAAAACCTAAAAACCTGTTCTGCAGCTATTATATTCTTCAGTAATGCAAATGAGCTATGGTTAAGGTCAAAAACTCGTGATTTTCTTAAAATAAATGGCTATGGCAGAGCTAAACCTCTAGCTTTTAAAGCAATTTATATTGCCCCACCTGATAGTATGGCTAAACAAAGGTTCAGAACACTAGATGCAGAAGTTATAAATGCACTAAATGGACTGCCAGAAGATCAATTAAAAAGCTTATTGTCCAAAATATAATCAAACGGATCTATGTTAGATGATATAATACAAAATCCCTTCCCGGGACTTAGGGCATTTGAAGAAGAAGAAGATATCCTGTTTTTTGGACGTGAGAAACAGGTTGATGAACTTCTTAAAAAGCTGCGTACACAACGTTTTTTAACTGTAATTGGATCATCTGGTAGCGGAAAGTCTTCTCTCGTTAAATCAGGTTTGATCCCATCATTGCATAGCGGTTTAATGTCGGGAGTAAGTTCTAACTGGAAGATTTGCTCATTAAGACCAGGTATAAATCCTATTTATAATCTTGCCTGTTCTTTATCTCAAAATGGAATTTTATATGATTATGAATCGCCAGATGATGAGCAGTTGTATTCTTCTATTAATGAAAGTATACTTAGAAGAAGCAATTTTGGACTTATAGATGCATTTACCCAATCAGGAATAGATCCCATAAATAATCTACTTATTCTTGTTGACCAGTTTGAAGAATTATTTCGCTTTATAAAATTCGAGAAAGAGGCTAGAGAAGGTAAGCGGGATTCTGTAGCCTTTATCAATTTACTATTAAAAGCAACCGAACAGCGTGAATTGCCAATTTACGTTGTTTTTACAATGCGCTCTGATTTTCTGGGTGATTGCACCGAATTCAGAGGATTACCTGAAGCAATAAATGAAGGGCAGTATCTAGTGCCTAGAATGACTCGTGAAGAGCGTAGGGATGCTATTGTAGGACCAGTAGGAGTAGGTGGAGCTAGTATAAGTCCACGATTATTAAACCAACTTTTGAATGATGTTGGAGATAATCCGGATCAGCTACCAATTCTTCAGCACGCTTTAATGCGTACATGGGATGCTTATAAAAAGAACAATCCAGAGCCTTACTCAGAAAAGGAAATCGATCTTGATGACTATAATGAAATAGGAACCATGGAGCGTGCCTTATCTCAGCATGCTGAAGAAGCTTATGCCGAGTTAGAAACACCTGAATTAAAACAAATCTGCGAATCGATTTTCAGAGCCCTTACCGAACGTGGAGCTGATGCAAGAGGAATTAGACGTCCAAGCAAGCTTATCGAACTTTGCCAGCTTTCTAATGCAAATGCCGAACAAGTTATACATGTAATCGAAATTTTTAGAAAAAAAGGCAGAGGATTTTTGATGCCTCCTGTTGGAATTCTGCTAACTGAAGATTCAATTATTGATATTTCTCATGAAAGCATTATGCGGGTTTGGGAACGCCTAATGCTATGGGTTGATGAAGAAAATCAATCTGCATCAATTTATCTACGTTTATGCGATGCAGCTGATTTGTATGAATCTGGCAAAGGAGGCCTACTTAGAGATCCTGAATTACAGGTTTCATGGAAATGGAAGGAAGAAAATTTACCTAATGCTGTTTGGGCATCACGATATAATGATCTATTTGATAAAGCGATACTTTATCTGGAACATAGTAAAGAACAGAATGACAAGGAAATGCTCTTTAAAGAGAGGATGCAGAAGGAGCGATTAAGAACGGCAAAGAGGATATCAATCATATCTTCAATCATAGCTTTTGGTGTTTTTCTACTTGCTATTTATATGTTCCAACTTAGGACTATTGCTACCCAACAAACTATTTTGGCAGAGAAGGAAAGTGATGAAGCAAAAAGACAAGGTAAAATTGCAGATAATCAAAAAATTATCGCCCAACAAAGTCAAGCCGAAGCTGAGGAAAGTGCTAAACAGGCACTTATTCAAAGGGGCATTGCTGTTACAGAACAAGAAAATGCAACAAAAAGCGAAAAAAATGCCTTGTTGCAAAAGCTTATAGCAGAGCAACAGAAGGCCTATGCTGAAGGTCAGAAGGTAATTGCAGAACAGAATGCAAAAATAGCAATAAAGCAACAGGGTATCGCTCAGACTCAAACTGATCGAGCTATAAATAATGAAAAGATTGCTAAAGAGCAGACTTTAATATCGTCAAGGTTGAAAGATATTGCTCAGGCTAGAAATCTGGCTTACGAAGCAATGATGCTTTTGAATGATAATAAACAGGAGGAAAGTAAGAAAAATAGCATTAAGGCGTATAAACTTAATGCAGATAATAAAGGCCCACTTCAGAATAGTGATATTTATATTGCTCTTCACTCTAACTGGATTAGAGCTATTCAGAATAATAATCAATTTTCTAAACACAAATTTGCTGTTAGAGGCATTGCACAGGGCCCTACAAGTAATCATCTCATATCTGTAGACGAAGCTGGGATGATTTATATATTGAAAGCTGTAAATGGTACTCTTGAGCCACTTACTTCTATTGACTTAAAGGATGAAGCCCGTTCGGTGAGTACTTCTCCAGATGGTTCAAAAGCTCTTGTGGTAACCTCTACAGGTAATGGAATTTTACTTGACATTGCTACCAAAGGCAATTCAATTAAGGTAATCACCCGTTTTAAATTTAGCGGAATTGCAAAACTTGCTGTCTTTAAATCTAATTCTGATTTTACGATACTCACAAATAAAGGTCTAGGTTTTTATCGTGCAAAAAATGAGATAGAACAAATCAGGTTTACACCGGGTAATTTTTCAACAATTAGCTATAGTCGTGGTGGCAAATTCTACGTTGCAGTTGCTAATAAGGTTTCTGAATATAGCAATTCAGATAATATATCTGAAAAACCAGAATCAGTAATCAGCCTAAATTCTAGAATTACAAGCCTTGTGATTAGTCCTTCTGGTGATTATTTAGCAGCCGGAACCTATGATGGTGGAATCTATCTGCGCAATCTTCAAACCAGTAAATCAGCAATCAGCTTTACGCCACATGCTTCTTCGGTAAATGATCTAAAATTTAAATCAGTTAACGGGAATCTTCAATTAGCTTCGGCAAGTAGCGATCAAACCATTAAGATTATGGATGTGAATTCAATTATGATATCTAACAACACTGAAGATATCATCACATTGAGAGGTCATAATAAATGGGTCTATAGTATAATTTATTCGCCTGATGGAAAATTCCTTTACACAGCCAGTGAAGATAAGAGGATAATTGGATGGTATACTTCAATGAGTGGTATTTATAAATCTTTAACCTCAGATAAAAACTAATTATGATAAATAAATTACGTTTAAGGCTGTTATTGATATGCACAATTTTGATCATTAGCAAAGCTAATGCACAGGAATGTGGTTTAAATGCATTAAATGACGCTGAGGGCCAGTATAATATTGGCAAATTTTATGAAAGTATAGCTAGAATAAATACATGTATTTCATCAAAAGGTTTTACTTATAGTGAAAAAGTTCAGGCATTTAGGCTGTTGTCTATGTCATATCTAGCTTTAGATTCTATTGAAAAAGCAGACGAAAGCATAGAGCGACTCTTGTTATTAAAAGATAATTTCGAAGCAGATACAAGGGATCCGGATCGGTTCAGATTACAAGTATTATACCTTAGACAACAAATGCGTTCTAAATTAACCTCCTCCGTATCCAAAAAAGCTGAAAGTATAGAACTTGCACCTGCTACCATTCAAATCATCACCTATGAAGATATTCTTAATCGTGGCTATACCGATTTGGAGCAACTTTTTCATGACCTACCAGGATTTGATATATCTAGGAATTCGGGATTGTCTTATTCAGATATGTACCAGAGGGGATACCGGACTGCTGCTAACACCGATAGAACACTTTTACTCGTAGACGGAGTAGAAGATAATGAAATGTGGTCAAATTCTGCCTTTATAAGTCGTCAATATGCTTTAAGCAATATCAAAAGAGTTGAGATTATTTATGGTCCGGCATCTACAATCTATGGAGCTAATGCATTTTTGGGAGTGATTAATATCATTACAAAGAATGAAGAGGATTATTTTAAACAGGAGCGGGCTTTGAATGCTAATGAGAAAACTTCCAAATTTGGTGTTACCGGACACGGCGCCATGGGATCTTTAAATACAAGATTCGGTGATGTAACGGTTTCAGGAACGGGTAGAGATATGTTCTTTGCAGTAACAGGCAGAGCTTATCAGTCAGATGAACATGATCTTTCATCTTTTGCCGATTGGGATAATAAATGGTCGGCTGATGAATTTGGCCCTAACCGTTATCAAAATATCCTTACTCAGGATTATACTAGTTCAAAAGAAGCTTCTTATTTGGCAAGTGATCCAAGTAGAAAGTATTTTACAGTGAATGCCGATAAGACTAAAATCCTACCAACAGCAGCAGCAATTTTCAGGGCCGATTCACTAGATCAGGCTATTTATAAAAAAGGCTATAATGGGATAGGAACCCAGTATTCTGATGAAGCAAAAAACTATTATCTTTCTGCGAAACTTCGTGTTGGAGACTTTAAATTTGGATTAGAATATCAAAAATGGTCTGAAGGAGTAGCCCCAATCTATATAGACAGGTATTATGCTGTCAGCAAAGAACTCACTCACTGGGAAGTTCGTCAGCAATATTTTTACATGAGATACGATAAGAGTTTATCTGAACGGTTATCTTTTTCCAATTTTTCATATTTCCGTACAAGTGATTTTGGAAAAGAATCGGTCATTACACGTTTTTATAGTTTTGCAAATGCCGGTATTGCCTTTCAGGATCTAATTAGCGGGCGTAATCCTTATTTTCTACCATCTTATTTTTCACAACAATCAAAACAGTTCAGGTCTGAGACCAAAATAAACTATGTACTTAATGAGAAAATGGATTTTAACCTTGGCGTTGAATTAAGAAATGGTCTTTTCCAGGGCGATTATGTTAATTCGACTATTGAAGACCCTATAACCACTGGAACTTCAGCCAATGGCATTAAAGGTGGAAATTATTATTCCATCATGGATGTAGGTGTTTTCGGGCAGTTAAGCTATCAGGATAGAGCAAGAAAGCTGAACATTAGTGCTGCCGGCAGAATGGATAATAATAAGATTAATAGTATTTATGGTTATGGAACTGTGTTTAATCCAAGATTGTCTGTAGTTTATTACCCTGGCAAGTTCATATTTAAATCAATTTATTCAGAAGCCTTCCTAGACGCTTCAG
>CANKAT010000068.1 GCA_947479815.1 Sphingobacteriaceae bacterium | reverse complement strand
GGCCTGTTTTTTCACAAACATTCAGAACATTTAACAAGCCAGTAGTTTTTGATGAAGAAAGAAAACAACTTTCAATTGAGTACCTAAAAGTTCGGCATGGGATTATTCAGGACTCTGCAACCATTGTACCCAGAATGATCGTTTTGCACTGGACTGCCATTCCAACCCTTGAACAATCATTTGATGTGATGAATCCTGCCGTTTTGCCTGGAGCCCGAAAAGGAATTGCCGGAGCAAGTAGCCTTAATGTTGCAGCACAATTCTTGGTTGATCGGGATGGTATGATTTTTAGACAGCTTCCTGAAACTGCATTTGCACGCCATGTTATTGGACTTAATTATTGTGCAATTGGCATTGAGAATGTAGGTGGCAGTAATGCCCTTTTAACTGAAGCACAATTAGATGCCAATGAAGCCCTAATCCGTTATTTGAAAAATAAATACCAAATAGAATACGTAATCGGACATCATGAATACCAATCATTTATAGGACATCCACTTTTTAAAGAGACGGATCCCAACTATTTAACTGTTAAAAGCGATCCAGGAGATGAATTCATGAAAAAGATAAGAGAACGCATCAAGGACCTGAATATTAAAGGAGCGATTGTAAAGAAATAATCTTTAAAACATTAATAATTCCTTTTACTATATGGCTATTCATCCCAAAAAATGAAAAGAACTGCATATTTTATTACACTTATATTTTGCCTAAACTCTTTGGGATCTTTTGCACAGACAATTGATCCAGACAGCATAGAATTGGTAAAAAAACAATTAACTATTGTCAAAAAAAGTTTAATTGAAAACCTTGTTAAGGAGCGCTCGAATTCTGGCCAGATCATTCAGAGCATGCTTGAACTTGGAATGTGGCAGGAGGCCTCAAAAGCCATGTCAGGATTAAAATCAGGATCAATAGCGTATCAGCTACTCGCAGCTGAATACCTTATTTTAATTAATGAATTTAAAGAGGCTGAACTAATTGTCAACAAAATATTAGTTAATAATGGGCAAGAAGAAAAGGCAATCTTATTAAAATCGATTTTGGAAATGCACGCCTGGCGATTACCCGAGGCAGCTTCAATCTTAGATAATGCATTGAAAAACCTACGATCCGAAAAATTGCAATTAATGTTGGGTAGGATCAGACTATTAGAAAAGAAATATCCGGAAGCATTAACCATTGCAAAGGATGTTTTAAAAGTAAACAAGCAAAGTGCCGGAGCGTATTTGCTTGAAGCGGATGCCTATTTTTGGGATCAGCAACCAGAACTTGCACTTGCACCATTACGGAAATCATTAGAAATAGAACCCTTCAATGCAGATGCTCGATTTAGTTATGGCTATGCCATCTGGAGAAAAATTGATGCGAGGTTATTAAATGATATGGCCAAACAATGGGATCTAGCATTGACCATAAATCCACTTCATTATCAAACCCATTGGCATTGGGGAAATGGACATACCAATTTAACTTATGCTGATTATGCTGAAAAAGATGATGATCTGATTCGAAAAGAATTAGAAAAATGTGATGATCTGGTAAAGAAAAGACAAATTCCACAAGCAATCAATTTGATAACTAAAATAGAGAAACAATTCCCTAGCTCGGCATTACCTAAATTACATAAAGCTTCAATTTATTATATCGCCTATGATATGGACAGGAAAACACGTTTGGATTCTGCCGAGCATATTTTCAGAGATATTTTGAACACAAAAAAGCATTATGGACCAGCCCACAATGGTTTATCAGCAGTATTAAAGTCAAAGCGTATTGCATATCTTTCAACCTTTGACTCCATTACAAACAAGTTAAATAACACGCGTATCAGCGATATCGAAAATTTTAAAAAGGTATTTCCTGATATTAATTATTATCCCGGCGATGCGATAAAAGCAATGGCATGGAACCAGCTTTATACATCTGTGGTATATTTTCCCTTTTTATCCAAGCAAAATAATTCGTTTCGGATACCTCCGCTTCATAAAGATCTGGCTATAACCATGAATTCGCCATCTTTTCGATTTATGACCACTTTTGATAATAGACAGTGGATGGACATAAGAGGAGTTGGAAGTGGAGCTGCGGCCATTGAATATGTAGAAAGAGGGGCATTCATGGAGCGAAATGTGATCCTTCATGAATATGTTCACCTATTTCATGGTCGGGTATTAACAGATTCCGAAAATCGTACAATCAGAGCATTGTATTACAAGGCAATGAATGAGAAACGTACACTTGATTACTATTCTCAGAATAATGAAAGCGAGTATTTTGCTCAAACCTATCCGGCTTATTTTGAGCCTATTAAAGTCCATCCTCTTGATTTTAAATCAATGAATACAAGTTCAGATCTTAAAAAGAAAGATCCTGATATGTACCGCTTTATTGATCAGCTCGTGAAAAAAGAAACAGCTTATCTTAATGGAGATAAACAAGCGATGGCTAGCAATTGGTCTCAAGTCTATTTAAACTTGAGCAATAGTGTAAAGCAAAAAAACAAGGACCTTGGACTTGCATATCTTGACACCGCATTGAGTTTTGATCAAAAATATTTGCCGGCATATCTTGCTCAGGCAACAATAAATCAGGAAGCAAAAAATTTTATTGTAGCAGAAGAATGGATAAAGAAAGCTGAAAGAATCAACCCTAATTATGCTCCAATTTATGTTGCCTATTCAGAACTTCATGAAGCGCAGCAAGCAGCAAATGGTATTGACCCTAAAACTGCTGTACAGGAACAAGCCAAATACTTGAATAAAGCCTTTGATTTAGAAGATGATTATCAGGAACTGGCAGATATCAATAGGTTACTGAGATCCATGTATAAAAGTAATGGAATGATTGCTGAAGCTATTGAAAGTGCTGATAAATATGTAAAGAAAGGAGCAATCATTTCTACCTATTTAAGAGATCAGAGGAATGATGCCCTTGCATTTTCAGCTGAATTAAGGTCAAGCTTAGGCGATGCAGGATCTGTGAAAATTTTGAAAAATCTTGTTGAACAGAAACCCCAGAACTATGAATTCAGAACAATGTATGCTGATGCACTAATTGAAAGCAAGCAGTTTGACCTGGCTATCTCGACCATAAAAGAAGCCCAGCGAATTCTTGCTGCGTCTGGAAATTCAAGAACAGATTTTACTTTAAGAATTGCAGAAATTTATAATTCATTGGGTCAAAAAGATAGTTTAGACTTTTATCTTAAGGTTCTAACTAAAAACGGCTTGAAAAAGCTAAGAGAAGCAGATAAACTTAGATTTGTGCGATTATTGAATTCGAGCAGAAATCCAGAAGCTGCCGATGAAATATTTCAACAAATTGTACCCAAGGGCAACTTCTTTTTCATGTCAGATTACTATAATACAAAAGGAATTATTCTGGAATCTAAATCCAATGCATCAGGATCAATAGAATGTTATGAAAAGGCTATAAAATCTAATCCATATAATTTAAAAGCATTCAAAAACCTCATCAGTATGTATGATTCTCGAGCAAATACAATAAAGGCCAATGAGCTTAGATTAAAAATGAAAGATCTAATGAACAAGGTAGCATATCAATAAACAGTAGAATTGTATTCTAAATTGAGATTTTAACTTTAAAAAGGAAATACCATCTCGCAAAGATTATAATCTAAAAATCAGGTAATATTTCCATACCTTTGCCTTGTGAAAAAAACGCTTTCCATATTGCTTCTTTCTGCTTATCTGATCTCTTCAACAGAGTTTAGTCAGATGCTGAAATTACCTCTGCTTTTGGAGCATTTTAATGAGCATAAAACCTGGAATGAAGGTACTACCTTATGGAGTTTTATGATCATGCATTACACCAATAACGATGTGAAATATGCTGATCATGATAAGGATATGAAATTGCCTTTCAAATCGAAAGAAGGATCTTTAAATAGTTTAAGTTTATCTTTCATTCAAAATTTCACCTCTATTAAACTTGGAAATCCATTTGAGAGAGAGTTGAAAATCTATAGAATCCTTAATGATCATTTATTCAATTCTACTTTCCTATCTACTATCTGGCAACCGCCAAAATTTTGTTAACATTTATTAAAGGGTTTTAAATCTGGTGAAGCACAAGTCTTTCCCAGCCATCATACTTTTATTAAGATAAATTGTTAAATAAAATTTTATGTTAAATGCTATTATAGAGTTTTCTGTAAAGAATAAACTCATTATTGGGCTATTTGTGATAGCATTGATCGGATATGGTTCATATCAAGCGAGCAAACTACCAATCGATGCAGTTCCCGACATTACCAACAACCAGGTTCAAGTGATTACTGTAGCTCCTTCATTTGGAGCGACAGATATTGAAAGGTTGGTTACCTTTCCAATTGAACAGGCAAACAGCAATATCAAGGGCCTTAAGGAGATCAGAAGCTTTTCAAGATTTGGATTATCATTAGTTACCATCGTTTTTGAAGATGGAATTGATATTTATTGGGCAAGGCAACAGGTTGCCGAGCGTCTTCAAAAAGTTCAAACCGAAATACCTCCCGGAATTGGCACTCCGGAATTAGGTCCGATTTCAACCGGTTTAGGCGAAATCTATCAATATGTAGTAAGGCCTAAAGAGGGCTATGAAGCTAAATACAATGCTACAGAACTAAGAACTATTCAAGACTGGATTGTAAGGCGGCAATTACTTGGCGTTGATGGAGTTGCTGAGGTCAGTAGTTTTGGAGGAAAATTAAAACAGTATGAAATTTCTGTTGATCCCAATAAACTTAAATCTTTCAATATCACAATCCATGATGTTTTTACGGCTTTAGAACGAAATAATCAAAATACTGGGGGCGCCTATATTGAAAAAGGACCCACTGTATTATTTGTTAGGACTGAAGGATTAATTGGAAACACTTCAGACATAGAAAAAATCAATATTAAAAGTAGTGAAAACGGCACTCCTATTTTTATTCGTGATGTTGCACAAATTAATATAGGTTATGCAACAAGATTTGGAGCAATGACCTTTAATGATAAAGGTGAAGTATCAGGAGCAGTAGTGATGATGCTAAAAGATGCGAATAGTAGTGAAGTGATAAAAAACGTTAAAGAAAGAATTGAATTAATTCAAAAAACATTACCTGAAGGCGTAATTATCGAACCATTTCTAGACCGAACCAAAATGGTTAATAATGCCATATTTACGGTTGAAAAAAACCTGATTGAGGGTGCTCTGATCGTAGTATTTATTTTGGTTTTATTCTTGGGAAATTTTAGGGCAGGTTTATTGGTTGCTTCTGTGATTCCCCTGGCCATGCTTTTTGCCATAATCCTGATGAATTTTTTCAAGGTAAGTGGCAATTTAATGAGTTTAGGTGCTCTCGATTTCGGATTGATAGTTGATGGTGCGGTCATCATTGTTGAAGCGGTCATGCATCAGATCACGCATGGAAAACGATTCGGACTGGTCAATCGTTTGTCACAAAAAAACATGGATGGAGAAGTAAAAAGTGCTGCAAGTAAAATGATGAATAGTGCAGTATTCGGTCAAATCATCATTTTAATTGTATATCTGCCCATATTTACGCTTCAGGGTATAGAAGGTAAAATGTTTAAACCAATGGCCCAGACCGTTGCTTTTGCACTATTGGGAGCGTTTATTCTCTCCTTAACCTATATACCTATGATGAGTGCATGGTTTTTAAGTAAAAAAATAAAACATGAACCGAATTCTTCAGATAAAATCATGTTTAAGGTTGAAGCTTTTTACCAACATCAGCTCTCAAGAGTACTGAATTATCCTAAAATAGTTTTAGGAACGGTTATAGGATTATTTATTATGGCACTTGTTATTCTTTCAAATTTAGGCGGTGAATTTATTCCTGCACTGGAGGAAGGCGATTTTGCTGTAGATACACGGGTATTGACCGGCAGCAATTTAAATACCACTATTGAGAGCACGACCAAAGCAGCCCATATTCTTAAAACTCAATTTCCAGAAGTTATCAAAGTGGTTACAAAAATAGGAAGTGGTGAAGTTCCAACCGATCCAATGCCTATGGAGGCGAGTGACATGATGGTGATCATGAAAGATAAAAGTGAATGGACAACTGCCAAAACTTTTGATGAAATGGCTGCAAAAATGGGTAAAGCATTAGAGGATGTACCAGGAATTACTGCGGGCTTCCAATATCCTGTGCAAATGCGTTTCAATGAATTAATGACTGGTGCTAGACAGGATGTTGTATTGAAAATTTTCGGTGAAGACCTAGATACTCTGGCGCATTATGCCGAAGCATTGGGTAAAATCGTAAATGAAGTTGAAGGCAGCCAGGATCTTTTCGTTGAACCAGTTACCGGGATGCCACAGATTGTAATTGATTATAACCGGAATGCGATCGCTCAATACAATTTAAATATAGCTGACATCAACAGAGTAGTTAATACGGCATTCGCAGGACAAAGCTCAGGTCTTGTATTTGAAGGTGAAAAGCGATTTGATCTCATAGTCAAGTTAAACATGGATAAAAGAAAGAATTTGGAGGATGTTAAAAATTTATTGATCCCAACTCCTCAAGGGACATTTATTCCATTAAACCAATTGGCATTAGTTGATATAAAAAACGGACCCAATCAAATACAACGTGAGGATGCTAAGCGCAGAATTGTAGTTGGATTTAATGTACGTGGCCGTGATGTTCAAAGTATAGTTAATGAATTACAGATGAAAATAAATGAACGAGTCAAGTTACCAACAGGTTATTACGTAACCTATGGAGGGGCATTTGAAAATCTGAATGCAGCAAAAAAAAGGCTGATGATTGCCGTACCTATATCCCTGTTATTAATATTTATACTGTTATTCTTTGCATTCAACTCAATTAAACAAGGTTTAATAATCTATACTGCTATCCCATTATCTGCCATTGGAGGCATATACTTCTTAGCACTTAGAGGTATGCCTTTCAGTATTAGCGCAGGAATTGGATTTATTGCCCATTTCGGTGTTGCAGTTTTAAACGGAATTGTTCTCATTGCAGAATTTAACAGGCTCAAAGCTTCAGGGCAAACAGACCTGAGAAGAATTGTGTTAATGGGTACAAAGATTCGTTTACGTCCGGTATTAATGACCGCATTTGTAGCCTCATTAGGTTTTTTACCTATGGCATTAAGCAGTGGTGCCGGGGCTGAGGTTCAAAAACCACTGGCTACTGTCGTAATTGGAGGATTAATGATCGCAACTTTACTAACCCTGTTTGTATTGCCTATACTTTATATACTTTTTGAAGGTGCAGCAAGTATGAAAAATCTGAAAAATAGTGCAGCAGTTCTACTCATTCTATGTTTTACAGGTTTTAGTACTGTGAATGCGCAAGAAAAGATCGGTTTACAGGCAGCAATAGATACCGCCCTAAAAAATAACCGAGCTGTTAAAAATGAACAGTTAAAATCTGAATATCAGCAAAAATTGATCAAAACATCTGCAAATATTCCTCAGGCTACGCTTAGTTCTGAATTTGGGCAGATCAATAGTATCTATTCGGATACAAGATTTGGATTATCTCAGTCTTTTAGTTTTCCAACCGTTTATTCGAATCAAAAGAAATTGTTGAATGAAGAATGGAAAGCTTCTGTATTGAGTATTTCTTTAAAAGAAGCTGAAATCAGACGAACTGTTACACAGATCTTTTATTCAATCCTAATCCTAAAAGAGAAAGAGAAACTATTGATTCAGGCAGATAGCATCTATTCGGGCTTTTTGAATAAAGCAGAACTCCGTTTCAAAACCGGGGAAAGTAATATTCTGGAGAGAGCTACTGCTAAAACGCAAAGAGGAGGTATTTTTCTACAGCTCAAATCACTGCAGGAGGAAATTGAACTAGCAAAGCTTCAGTTTCAATTGGTTTTGAATACAGGAATCAAGAAAGAGCCTGAAGCCATCGCAGCCCAAATAAATCTATCCAATTCAACAGATAGGCCAATTTTGGCAGAGCATCCCCTATTGAAATTTTCAGACCAGCAAAAATTAATTGCATCTACGAATTCAAAACTTGAAAAATCACGATTTCTACCTGAACTAAACCTGGGATACTTCAATACAAGTATAAAAGGAATTGGCGCTAATGATGTTTATTATCAATCCTCCAAGCGATTTGGCGCAGCTTATTTCGGCATTGGAATACCGGTTTTCACATCTTCGCAAAAGGCAAAAGTAAATGCTTCTGCATTATCAGAAAAGATAGCAGAAAACAATTATCAAACTCAGCTAAGTGCTTTGGAAACATCCTATCAAAGTGCACGATCACAATATGAAACCTATAAAGGAGCACTGAGCTATTATGAGGAAACTTCTATGCCAGAGGCAAATATCATCAGGCAAACGGCTGACAAACAATTTATTAACGGCGAAATAAATTATTTAGAATGGGTCATGTTAAACAATCAGGCAATTGTTATTAAAAACAACCATCTTGATATCATTAAATTACTGAATGAAAGCATAATCAATCTCAATTATCTGAATTCTAAAGAAAAATAAAGCTGAAGCGTTTTTCAGTATAACCTAATTATAAAATTTAAATTCAAATGAAAAATATATTCATTTTAATCTTCGCAATTCTGATTACAGCATGCGGGACTAGTACTAAAAAAGAAGTAATAACAGAAATTGGTGCTGTCAATACTAATTTAGTTTCATTAAGCGATGCACAATTAAAGTCTGCGGGTCTTGTATTAGCCAAACTTGAAGAAAAAGCATTATCCTCAGTGATCATTACCAATGGGACCATTGATGTGCCCCCACAAAACATGATTTCTGTTAGTATTCCTTTGGGAGGATATTTAAAATCGACCAAATTATTACCAGGTTTAAAAATTCAAAAAGGTGAAGTTATTGCAGTGATTGAAGACCAGCAATATATTCAACTACAGCAAGACTACCTAACTACAAAAGCCAGATTAGCATTTAGCAAGGCAGAATTTGATCGTCAGAAAGAGTTAAATGCAAGTAAGGCAAGTAGTGATAAAGTATTCCAGCAAATTCAATTGGAGTACAATACTCAACGAATTTCATTGAGCTCTTTAGAACAAAAACTAAGAATGGTGAACATTAATCCGGCATCTATTTCTGAGAGCACTATCTCAAGAACCATTCCGGTATATTCACCGATCAATGGATTCGTATCAAAAGTTAATGTCAATATTGGAAAATTCGTTAACCCATCAGATGTACTTTTTGAGCTTATTGACCCTACATCCATTCATTTAAATCTCAAAATATTCGAAAAAGATTTGAATAAGCTTTCTATGGGTCAGAAAATAATTGCTTACACCAATAATCAACCTGACAATAAATATGCTGGAGAGATCAGCCTAATAAGCAGAGATCTTTCTGCTGAGGGGACTGCAGAAGTACATTGCCATTTTGAAAATGCAGATAAAAATCTGGCTCCAGGCATGTATATGAATGCTGAAATTGAAGTAAAAAGTACTAATAGTTTGGCAATTGCAGAAGAAGCAATAGTAAACTTTGAAGGCAAAAATTATATTTTCATTCAAAAATCTACTAAAGTGTATGAAATGGTTCTTACAGAAATCGGAACAAATGAAAACGGGTTCATTCAAGTTTTGAATGAGGATAAATTCAAAGGAAAAGAACTAGTTATAAAAGGGGCTTATACCCTATTAATGGCTTTGAAAAATAAATCGGAGGAGTAAAATTCGTGGTTATGATGAGATGTATTTTCTATCCTTAAGAGAATACATCTCTAAAACCAAACCTTTCAAGGCTTTAGTAACAGAAGTACCAATCTGCAGTCCTTTTTCAACAGATGATTTAGTCGGATCACCGTAAACACCATTGGGTGTCAACTCTTTCATTGTACGATAAAAAGAAACTTTGGGGCCAGTTAACAGATCGCCATCAACAGAAGGGAATGCCCATACATTAGCTCCCTGTTTGATCAGGGAATCATGAACCAATTGCGGAGCGATAACTTTCATCAAAGAAGTTTCAAACTCACAGGCATGACCTGTTCCGCCCGGACCCGTTTCTGTAATTTTTAAAAGTTCTTCTTTTGCTACATTCCACCAGGAAGCACCAAGGATATGAGCATTGGGGTTCGCAAATCCTAATTGTTCAATAATGACCTGCATAATACCCTGATTTCCACCGTGGCTATTCAGCAGTAGTATATTATAAAACCCGTGATGTAATACAGATTGAATCATCTCTTTAACAACTGCAGCGAAGGTATTATGACTCAAACTCAATGTTCCGCTAAAATCCATGTGGTGATCAGAACACCCTACTGCTACAATTGGAAGTATCAATACCTTATCCTCCATTTCCTTATTCAATAATCCGGAAAAGTGTTCTCCAATTAGACGGTCGGTAGCTACAGGTAAATGAGCGCCATGTTGTTCAATTGCCGCAATATTCAATAACACAGGAATATTTTTATCGAGTGCGGCAATTTGCTTAGATGAAAGTTGATCCCAGTACATAATTGAAAATTTAAAGGTTAAGATTTCAAGGAGGGTATATTCTGAAAAAACCTACACCTACCCTCCTTATATTATTTTATTAATTTCTTTTGGATTAATAAGTCGCCCTTCCACCTGAAAGATCAAAGGTAAAAGCAGTTGAAAAACTAGCCTCAGGTGAAACTATAAAAGTTGCAGTATCAGCTGCTTCTTCAAGAGTTCCGCAACGTTTCATTGGAATTTTATCGGTCATATATTTAACCACTTGTTCAGGCAATGCCTCTACCATAGCTGTTCTGATGACTGCAGGAGCTAATGCATTAACAGTGATACCATTTTCGGCATATTCTTTTCCTTGCACCTTGGTCATACCAATAACAGCTGCTTTAGATGCTGAGTAAGCAAGCATACCCGCATTCCCTTCCTTGCCTGATATGGATGCAATATGCAGAACACGGCCATAATTATTTTTAAGCATGTATGGGATGGCATATTTTGAGGTATAAAATGAGCCCATGAAATTCACATCAAATACCAATCGCATATTATCGGCTTCAACCTCATGGCTCAAAATATTCGTTTTCCCAGCAATACCGGCACAATTAACCAGGATATCTACACGACCAAATCGCTCATTTACTTTATTAATTGCATTGGCTACATCTGCTTCAACAGTAATATCTACTAAATAGATCTCTGATTCACCTGTTAACTGACTCTGTGTTTTTTCCAAACCGCTTTTATCTCTATCAAACAAAGCAAGTTTGACACCTTTAGCAGATAATTTCAAGGCTATAGCCTGCCCTAATCCGGAAGCCGCTCCGGTTATGATTCCAATCTGATCTTTAAATTCAATTTTCATTTGTTATTATTCTAAATCTTATTGTATTAATTTTTTGATTCTATCAACTCCTGCAAGCTTACTATATCTGATTTTCTTGTCAGCAAATGAATGATTGTCCATGCAACCAAGTAGGTTAAACCACAAATGATGAACAATAAATTATAACCCCCTACTAAATTTCCTGCAGCTTTATAACTATCCAAAATATATCCCACCAAAAGAGGGAACAACATTCCTCCTACGGCACCAGACATTGCTCCAATTCCAGTAACAGAACTGACAGCCTGCTTTGGAAACAGGTCTACAACTAAAGTAAATACATTTGTACTCCAAGCCTGATGCACCGCAAGTGTAAAACTAAGTATTGCTACTACCATCCAAGCATTAGTTGCAAACTGAGCTGAAAGTACGGTTAATTCCATAATAGCGAAAATAAAAAGAGCAGTTTTTCTTGCCTTTAAGGTAGGCCAGCCTCTTTTTATCAGCCAAGAAGAAAAATAGCCTCCGCCAATACTCCCAGCAATAGTCATTGTGTAGATGATCATCAATTCAGGACTTAAATTTGCCATATTCAACTTGAAAGTTGAGGCAAAATACGAGGGTAACCAAAACATAAAGAACCAATAAATAGGGTCCAGTAATATTTTGCCAGTAATAAAGGCCCATGTTTGCGGAAAGGTAAAAAGTTTAATCCATTTGATCTTGACCACCTCTACTTCAGCTTTCGGATCTAACTTCTGTCCTTCATGTATATAATTGTATTCTTCATTGCTTAAACGCTTATGTTTAGATGGAACATCATACACATAGATCCACACTAAAAGCCAAATAAAGCCAATAGACCCAGTTAATATAAATACTTCATGCCAGCCATATGTACTCAGAATCCAGGGAACAATAATAAGCGCTAGAATAATCCCCACACTAGTTCCTGAATTAAATAAACCAGTAGCTAAAGCTCGTTCTTTTCTAGGAAACCATTCTGCAATGGTTTTCATTCCAGCAGGTACATTTCCAGACTCTGTTAATCCTAAACCAATTCTTGCTAGTCCAAAGCCTGTCACACTTCTTGCTACAGCATGAAGCATACCCATAATACTCCAGGCAGCTACAGAAATAATGTAGCCAGGCTTTGTACCAATTCGATCTATAAACCAACCCCAGGATATCAAACCAATGGCATAAGCACCTGTAAATGCCATTACCAAAAAGGCGAAATCTGTTTCAGACCAAGTGAATTCTACTTCGAGGGTTGGTTTCAATAAACCAAGGATTTGCCGGTCAAGGTAATTGATGGTAGTAGCCGAAACCAATAAGGCTAAGATGATCCATCGGTAATTCTTTATTTTACGGCTTAACATCATAAAATTGTTTTTAATAGCTTAAAATCAGGTTTTTGGGAAACTAAGATTTCAATAGTTTGGTTCAATTTCATAAAGCCGACCCCTACTGAGGTCGGCTAAATATAAAGGTGTATTCAAAAAATATTAAAGTTGAAGTTTTAATCGGCCGGCATCAGTTAGCAAATTAACGTTCCATAGTGGATACCATGTTTGTTCCATAATTACCTTACGCACTCCCGGAACTGCATATACTGCCTCCATCATCGTTTTTGAAACCGTAGCATGAACCACATTTGAACTATGTGTGAAATAAGCTCCGAGAGGCCTACCTCTATGAGGCATAGACAGCGTAACTGTTACTACACTTCCTCGAACAGCCACATCATAAACTAAGCCCAGATCAACAATACTGATATCTGCTTTATATAGTTGTGGATCTTTAACCAAACCTAATGCTTCCCATATTAAAGCTTTATTGATCGGGCTATCCTGAGCTTCGGATACCCGGGCAAGACGACGCGGACTTTCTTTCGCAATTATAGCGTTTGAAAGTACTGACCCTGCGCTGCTTAATGGATTAAGAAGTTCCTGTCTAAGATTTTCAATTTTTAAAGTATCATCCTTAAGAGTAAATGGTATGGTTACATAGGCATTCTTTTGATGCAAAACAGCTCCTTTTGGAATAGTCTTAATCGTTTTTGGAACCGGATACCTGCTCCAAATCTGCCCATGCCATTGATAGTGTAAATTAGGTGACCCATTATGCGATAGTTCGGCCCCTAAACCTTCGGCATGATGCTCAAGGAAGAATCCAAAGAATGAATCTTTAGTATCTTTATTAAAGAAACCAATTCCCCATAATTTTTCACTTAATTCTGCAGGAACATTTCCTGTTTTTAATTTTTCATCAGGCCCCATCCACAACATGTCAGTAAATGACTGTCCGGTAATGACCCATTCATCATCTCTTAAAGCAGCAGGAGAGAATTGCTTCACTGCAGTCATATGACCGAACTTATGGAAATAAGGCAATCCTGCATAAAAGCGATACTCAATATCCATGATCATCCTGGCAGGTGAAAATAAGGGGTGAACAGGTGAATAAGGAAAGCCCCAGCGACGAATGATCGTACAAATTGGACCTTTAACAACCTCAAAATCAGGGCATTCATCCCATAATGATATACGCATTTTTTGAATTCCATCATCAGAAACATAATCGTGAGCCCAGTCTATCCCGGCTGGTTCACCATGCCCCTGTCCACCTGAATAAATCTCAAGACCATGCTCACGTTTTAAGATCATACGGGCAAGCTGACCAGTTTGTTTGGAGAGCATTGCTTTAAAAAATTCATTCTCAATATCCAGTCCGTAACCTTCTCCGCTTACCTTCAAATCGGTCTGATAATTGGGCAATTCTGCATCTGGATTACCGTAGAAAACAATATATTGTCTCTTTTCCTTACCCTGATTATCGGCAAGAAATAATAATTTACACATTTTTTCAGACCCTCGGCGCAGCTCAGAGAATACCTGAGAAATTACTTCTGTTAAAACATCATCTTTAATTTCTGCTACCCGTATTTCACGAGCAAGAGAGGCCGTTTGGGACGACTGGAAGCTTAATAACACTTCAACAGGCTCAGCTTTACGTGGGGTTCCTATTTTTTCCTCTAAACTGATAACCTTATAATATTTCCAGCCTTTTGCCCAGATTTTCCAGACTTGGGGAAGCGAATCAACCGTTCCAAACTGACTTGCAGAAACATGAGGGGTACCCAAGTTTTCTTCTTCGGCTTGTAACTGAATTTCAGAGATTCTGATTGAATTGGTCAGGGCTCTAGCGGTTCTGAAATCTTTCTTTATCAGTGCCTCCTGAAGTAATTGAATTTTTTCCTGAATACTATCCGTTTGACTGGTTGTTTTATCAGCAAAGGATGCAATGGAATCACTTACAAAATTATCAATGGAATTCTGGGTTTCTGATTTGGAAATTAGAGGTATGGTTAATCCTGCAAAACCAAGGAGACCCATTCCAAGAAATTTACGGCGTTTTAACCCATTTGAGACCTGGGCTTCTGAATCGTCTGTTGGAATTTCTGTTACCATTCCTTTTTCAGAGGAATTTTCATGCATTTTTAATGCAGATTTGCTTGGATTAAATTTCTTCATGTTCATTCTATTTATTTCAAATATTCATCAGTGAAAAGTATCTCCTTAGAGAATTTAATTTTATAAATCAAACTAAATTCCCAATTTCTTGCGTCCATCATTGGTCAGCATGTTAGATGACCAGCCCGGATACCAGGTTTGTTCCATAATTACTTTTTTAACGCCAGGAACCTCATACACCGCCGTCAGAATGTTTTTGGAAGTGGTGGGATGCACAACATTGGATCCATAAGCAAAATAAGTTCCTAGCGGGCGACCCCGATGAGGCATGGCAATTAACACTTTTACTACACCCCCTCGCACGGTAACATCATATACTAAACCAAGATCTACTATGCTGATGTCTGATTTATAGAATTGTGGATCCTTGACATCTCGAAGAGCCTTCCAAATTAATTCTTTTGGAATCGGACTATCCTGTGCCTCGGCTAAACGGGCCAAGCGCCCTGGACTCTCTTTTGCCTGAGCAGTATTATTCAGTTCAGATGAAGCACTTGATAAAGGGTTCATAAGCTCTTTTCTTAGTGCTTCGATCTTCGCAGGACCATCCTTAGTATCAAAAGGAAGTGTGACATAGGCATTCTTTTGATGGAAAACAGCACCTTCCGGTATCGTTTTTACCCCTTTTGGAACCGGCATTCTTTGCCAAAACTGACCATGCCATTTGTAATAGAAG
>CANKAT010000067.1 GCA_947479815.1 Sphingobacteriaceae bacterium | reverse complement strand
CCATTCACGGTTAAATCTTTTGAAAATGTTGTTGTCTCTGAAAATGTTTTTGCACTTGTTATTGTTTGTGCAGTATTGGTAGTTACATAATTAGTTAGATCCGGAGTAGGGATCGAAGTCCAGCTTAAAGTTCCAGATCCAGTGGTACTTAATACCTGCCCATTTGTTCCATGAGTATTCGGATAGGTCACAGTTCCCGCTTTTAACGTTCCAGTGGTAGCAATATCGGTTGTTAAACTGATGGTACCTGAGGTAAGCGTACCAACACTCGTTAAACTTGAATTAACCACATTAGATGCAAGCGTTGTTCCAGTTAATGTACCAGCATTTGCAGTTACAGTTATATCCCCACTTCCATCAAAGGCTACTCCATTGATTGTTTTTGAAGCGGCTAATTTAGTGGCTGTTCCTGCATTACCTGTAATAGTTGTTTGATCACCAGAATTTACACCAGATAAATTATTTAGGGTAGCCACACTGGTGGTTAGTCCTGTTAAATTAGTTGCTGTTGCTGCATTCCCTGTTACACTTCCTGCTATCGGATTGGTAACTGTTAAGTTAGCTAATGTTCCTACACTGGTTAAACTAGAACCTGTAACAGTTGAGTTTAAGGTAGTTCCTGTCAATGTTCCTGCAGCGGCAGGTACAGTAATATCAGCACTTCCATCAAATGCTACTCCGTTGATGTTTTTTGCAGCTGCTAATTTAGTGGCTGTTCCGGCGTTACCTGTAATAGTTATTTGATCGCCTGTATTCGTTCCTGTAATAGCTGAAAGTTTTGTTTTTTCGGTAGTGGTATAATCATTGCTTGATAAATCCTTGCCAGCTACCTTGTCTACCTTGCTAGCTACGTCAGTTTGAATGGCCATCAACTTCCAAGCAGAACCCGTAAAATAATAAAAACCTATGGGAGCTGTGGTTTGATAAATCAATAACCCTTCGGCAGGACTCACAATCGCATCTTTTTGGGTAGCGCTTAATCTTGGAATTAAGATCCCTTTGTTATTGGCTGATGAGCTAACGTCTAAGGCTGCAGAAGCTGCAGGTGTTTTAGTTCCAATACCAATTTGAGCAAATGTTGGTACAGAACCAAGCAAAATAAAAATGCTAAAAAGCAAGTAAAAAACAGATTTCATGGGTTTAATTAATAGGTTATAAAATGAGTGTATTCTGTACGTGAAACTTAGCTACTAAGGCTAATTATCAATGGTTAAGAATCAAGCAACTATTTATAAAACAAAACTATGAAGTGTTAATCTTGTTAGAAGAGGGATAGCATACTAAACATGTCCTATAATTTTATTATGGGACAAGAAAGACATACTAATAGAATTTTTAAAGTGGGGGGGGGTATTAAGTTTTGAAAAAATCAGAGGGCATCATCCCTTTTTCCTTCTTAAAGGCTCTATAAAAAGTGGACTTGCTACTAAAGCCTGATTCTAAAGCAATGGCCTCGATAGTTTTTATATTGCATTTTGCTGGATAGGTTTGTATAAAATAATCAATCCGAATTTTATTAAACCAATCTAGAGCACCAATTCCATAAGTAGTTTTAATTAACCGAGAACATTTATGAATACCCATAGAAGAAGCCCGAGCTAGATCCATCAGATTAAAATTGGGATTTAAGAAAAGTTTCTCATTGATTATAATATTTTCTAATACCGAGACTGAATCTTTTTCCAAAAAAGAAGGAATTAATTTAATTGTATTTTTTTCAGGAGAAAATTTTAATCCATTAGTTTGAGATTGATACTCTTTAGAAAAAATAAAATATCCATAAAGCAATTTTGGATTAATAATAAGGAAATATAAAAAGCAAACCCATACGGTAATACCGAACCATGAAGAAAATTGAGCCGCAAGAGGGTATTGATTAATAAACAAAACACCATTTTGGGAATATTCACTGATAAATAAATTAAAATGACTCAAGGTGATTGCAGTCAATCCCGCAATCATCAATATTTTTTTTGACTGATCCCCTCCCTTAATTCCCATAAGTTTAGAACGGAATAGTATCCTCCAAGAAAGGCTCACATAAATCAATAATAAGCTGTATCTAAACCAATGATGAAATGATGCAGACAGATATCCGGTATCAGTAATTATAGCCATATTCTTAGTTTTAACTAATTCAGCTACAAGAAGATTTGTATTTATTGAAGGCGAAAAAAACCAAGGATAAATTTCAATCATTGCTAAAATTGCAGGAATGAAATGTAAATACTCAATAGGTCTGAGCTTGCTTCTATTATTAATTAAAGCATTTATGTATAAGAAAACACAGGCGGGAGCTACATAATATAAGGGGAATGCGAATCGTAAAATAAATGGGATATGAATAATATAACCAGTTTCAACTAAAAGAACACATAAAACCTGATGTAAACGTACAATAACCCATATAAACAGAATGGCGTTCAACAATGGTTTAGCTGTTTTTACAAGAAGCAAACGCAAAGCAAACAAAATAAGAAAAAAACAGATAGTTGATAGAAAGAATAATGAAAGCACTGCCAATGAAATTAATAGCCCATTTAAGAAAATCTCAATCTATACCATGTTTGTAAATCTGCAAGAATTACAATTGTGATGAAATGTAGATTAAATTCTATAGAAAAAAGAATTTTATAATTAAATTAATTATAGATAAAAAAAATATTGTTTTATTTTAAAAAAACGACTCAGATATTGAATTTTAAAGAAATTTTATTTTAATAAATGAAATTTCTTTAAATAAAACAACAAGTAAGAAAAAGAAAAAAGGCGTAATTTGGTTAGTTGTATAGGAAAGTACGTTCAAGTATTTAAAAGAAACGATGAATTGATTTTTTTATCTAGTTGAGGCGTCTAAAGACGCTACTTTTTTGGAAATCTCTAGTGCCGCTTTGCTAAACTCTATTGGTGAGTTGAGGTAGCATGTGATAGGGGGAAACACCGACCACAGGAAAAGATAGTTTTCAATCTAAAAGCAATGTCATCGCGAAAGCTACCCTTCAGGAGCTGAGGGAACTTTGTTTTCTTGGTGCAATTTAGGTCTGGGTGTAGGTAAAAAAAGACGTTCGCAAAGACGAAGTTTAATATTGGATAAAGAAATTTGTTTAGGGATAGCAACTCAGTAATTTTACATTAATGGAAAGTTTAGATGCATTTGATTGCAAAAACGCATGAAATTACATTGAATTTACATAAAGATTTATGCCTTTCATTAATTTAGCATTTTATTTAATAAACGTACCCAAGATATTCTTGATGCAAGAAAATGAAGAAAAACCAGACCTGGTAGTTTGGGATAATGAACGTGGTTATTATCAAAAAGGGCTAAGCTATGGTAGTAATGTCAGTGCACCTGCAATTAAACTTGATAATGTTTCTGGGTGGAAGCAATCTAATGCAGATGTAGCCAATAAAAACTTCAAGACCAAATTTGATGAACTGAAAGACGAATATGAAAAATTGGTGAATGAGGTTCAGCTCAATGAATTGGTTTATTCATCAAAATATAATTTCACACCGATCATGGGGCAGGTTTATCATCTTTACAGTAAGGCCGATGATTCCTTATTTCTTTCGATGATCTCACCTGATAGCTGGAAACAAAAATATCTGGGTTCTTTTAAACTCGATACCAGCCATAAATGGGCCAAAGTTGAGCTTTAGAATCTAATTTGCCAAATAGCTTTATAAAAAAATGAATGAGATCAGAATTTCAACTGGTCTAATTCCAGTCCAAATAGTTTTTTACTAATCTCATTTAGCTTTACAGTAGAACCAGACAAATGAATGGTTCGATGTATATGTTTAGCACTTTTGCCAGGTGCAAGACTTAATGCCGGTGAAGAGCTCTCTAATTCATAAAATTTTCCCATCTGTTTTCCATCAATAGGTCCATCTGTATAGGCATTGACCGCATCTCCTTCAAATGGATAATCCTGTAACTTCCAGGCAGAGTTCACATAGTCAGTTAGGCCATCCGGCAAACTAAATTGAGCAATGGTAAGCACTTTATTTTTTGCATCATAACTGCCCGCAATTGGCAATGCACGTTTAGGTGAAACCCCAATTTTACTCCGTTGTTTTGCATCGGCTTTAAACAAGAGATAGCCATCCCCTATTTTCAATCGATCTGAAGTTAATTTACCGAAATAATCATCCGTAACAATCTTACCCAGACTCAATGAATCTCCTTTTTTATAAGGCATCACCACATTGGTTTGATCATTAGACTGCAGCATACTCAGTATCCACATGGAAAGCAATCCTGATTGTTTTTCCCAGCCTTTAGACCCGATATTGGTTAGCACATTTTCTGACTGGAAGCCAACTGAGCGAATGGCTGAACTCAATTCGATACCAAGTAATTGTCCAATGGTTTTTTGATCAAGCAAAGAAATGGTCCGATTAATTTTAAGATCAAACAGAGTACCTGAGTAATTCTTAATCTGCATGGTCTTTTCAAACTTGGCTTCGGTATTAGTTGAAAAAATTAAATTAAATGGCTCAGAATCAATAGCCTTAGGTACATACCAATTGTCAAATGTAAAGTCTGATCCTTTTTTAAAGAACAACGAAAATTGTCCACCTTCGGGTCCAAGCCAGAATCTTTCTTCGCCACCCAAAGCGGTAAAATGATCTGAAAATGTTCCAGTGGCAATTAGGTCATGGTTGATCCAGCCATAGCTCAAACCCTTTTCTCCATCAGAGGTACTCGTCATTACGCGTCCCTGGTATGCAGGCAATACAATTACTTGTGCACTTCCGGTTGGGTCCTTTAGCAAAATCAAATCGGGATGATGTTGTTTTAAAAATTCAAGATCATATCCAAAAGTCTCCTTTTGATTGGGCGCCTTATTGCATGAAATAAACACCAATAAAACAAGTAAGCAATAGAAATATCTTTTCATGAATTGAGAATTTTGAATAAACATGATCTAAGAAAATTAAATAAATTAACAACAACCTTCTGCCCCTGAGCAAGACTTTGCCTCAGGCAAAGGTGACCCATTCAGTACTTCTTCTGCAGTTGCGGGCCTGATATCAACAATGCTGAGATGATAAACCAATATCTCGCCGGCCAAGGGATGATTGGTATCCAGCACTGAAAAATCGCTATTTTTATGTAGCAAAACACCCTCCCGACCATCCAATAATTGAACAATATCTCCGGTCTGCAAATTGCCAAGATCCGGAATATCTTCATTATTGATCTGAATAACCAAATTGTCTTCTCTTGAACCAAAAGCCTCGGATGGATGAATGCGTACTTCCATCTCATCACCTACCCTTTTGCCGTTCAATGCTTCTTCGAGTTTGCCGAGAATATTTCCCGCTCCATGTAAATAGGCTTCAGGAGCATAACCTGCAGTATCCTGAATGAGCACATCATTGATATCTTTCAGAGTATAATGAATTGAAACTACGGTATTGTTGATTACCTGCATGATGTTAAACTTTAAAAACTAATTGTTGACCGGGCACCAGCCTGATGGTGGAAGAAAATTTCAGGGTGCATCTATTTCCTTCCTGTGAGATGGATGCCGGAATAAGCTGATCACCGAGCATAACCTCCAGACCAGTAACTTGATGCAAAGCATGCAATGTGAAACTATTCAGACTTAACTCACCATACTGAACTAACAGGCTTGCCCGGAGTTTTTGAGCGTCTCTTTCTTGTTCATAACACCCCCAAGCCGCCGCAGAAGTAAAAGGAGCTTTGAACTTTTCAGGATTCAATTTAGGATTGAAAGCCATATGACCATTGGGGCCATGATATTCAAATCCGCACGCGGTTATGAATGTTCCATAACTGGCCATTGCTCTTGCATAATGATCACTGCATTCAATTTCATTAAATGGATTCCGTTTTGCGGCATGATACCTATCGTGAATCATTCGGGTAATCACCATCGCTTCATCGGTCATTCCTTCGGCCATCATGTGGGAGGCTACCTGATGCTCAAATCCGCTCATGCACTCATGGAAATAACCCAATTGCCAGGTAATATTATCTCCATAAGGTCTTGTTTCATTCTTTGGATTAGTATTCATCACCAAACCCCCTTCGCCAGCAAGTGCATAGGGTCTTCCTCCGGTACGTTCTTTAATATAAGGGCCAACATCGGGAGTGAAATTATACTTCCATAAAGATTGTAATGCTTTTAGCGTTTTTTCCTGATCAATGATACGGCCCAGCGCTACCTGATGCGACCAGCTTTGCCCGTAAACCTGGTCTATATGGCAGGTATTATATGATCCCAATTTTTCTCTGCCTTTGATCTCATCGGGTCTGTGAATAAAGTATTCGCCATTGAAAAGTTTCTCCTCCATGTTTTTGCTACCCTTAATCACATAGTCAGTACAAATCTTCTCAAACTCAGAATCCTTCATTTCGGCAGCCATTGCTCCAGCTGCTTTTACTGCAGCAATACATAAGCCCACAAGCCAAGCAATTTCGCCATCCCAAACAGCATCAAGGGTATTCTCAATTGGAGTATCCTCCATTCCATCCTGATTTTTATCCTGACGAATAACCCATTCTGTTGCCAGCTTAATCTTTTCCCAGTTCTTACTCAAAAATTTATGGTCTGCACTCATTTGATGCTCGCGGTAGATCCGCAAGATAGTTCCTGCCTGACCATCAATTGCTGCTGTTTTAACAACCTCGCCTCGATACCAAATCATCCCATCTGGCTGCAATGACAAACCCAGATCTATTCGCTCGCGGGTATCTCGTTCTATGCCCGGAAATATACGGCCTACGGCCTGAGCATATTGCCAAACATGGGTGCAAGTACCCTCACAACAACCAACCCCTTCCCAGGCATAAAATCTGCCTGAACGAAAACGATGAGCGGTTGTAGTAGCTAGGGTTGAAATATTTGAAAAAGTGCGTTCTAAGAACCACCATGGCAAACTTGAATCAAACCAAGTGTTTTTCCATAATGTACTCGTATTGCTTAGTGATGAAAAATTATGATGTACATAAGTTAATACTTCTGCAGCAGAACTAAACCAATTTGCATAATAACGACCTTTATCCTGAATAGCCTGATTTAACTTCAGATTGGCAAAATGCCAGGCTATTGAAAAATGTGCCTCAGTTGTAGCTCCAGGCTTGATTTGGTATTCGGAACGAACCGCAGCGATGAGTTGCTGATCTGTAGTCTTCTCTGTATATTTTTCATTCTGTTGAGCAAAAGAAGCCAGCGTTATAGGAAACTGAAGATCTGTTATTGCCTTAGAATCACCCCCTAATGAGGCAATGGCCAATGTGCCAAAATCTGGGTCCTGCAATTGCAGAAGCGATCCATTCAGATTGATACTTCCCTGTACAGTTTTTAGTTTCCCCTCAGATAGCACTTCATTTCTGCGAATGTCTTTTAATCCTGCAGACCTAATTGAAACTTTATTCTCAAGCCAGCCGAGTATAGATACACTGACAGGCATTGGGGAATTGTTTTTAATAGAAAAAGAATATATGGTACAGGGCAGCCCTGAACTTTTTTCATCTAATGGGATAAATGGTGAATAAACATTTGCTGTAATTTCTACAGGCAGCTCCTTAGAGATATAGCGAATTTTAGCCATTGGATAGGTTGCTTCAAAAACAATCTCATCCCAATCATCGGCAATCATTTTCTTTAAATAGGTTTGTTTACCCACTTGAATTTTAAAGGCAAAACCCTGTTCCATCGGCCGGATATCCTTGGCGGGTTGAACATAGGCTGATCCATCTCTAGACCGGACTTTCTTTCCAACATGAAGTTCAGTACCCCAGTCTACTGACTTTGGATCAATACCCTCTTGTTGAGAATTAAAAATATCCCATAACCATAAGCGTCCATCACCACCCAGGTAAACCGTGCCGGTATTGATACCACCAACCGGCATCCCAATAAAATTAAGCTCGTTTTTGCTTTTGAAGTATTTACTTACAGAACCCCGCTGGAACAATGATTTTACCCATTGGGGATCCAGTTTTTTATCGACAGGAATATTATGAACCAGCTCTCCTGGCAAAAATGGTCCGGCAATAGCCCTTGCCCTATTGGCATACATTCCGGCAACAAATATGCCGGAGGTTTTTAAAAAGAATCTTCTTTGCATAAAGCAGCTAAAAAATTAAAAGCAAAATTAAATTTAACATAAATAGTGATTCATAAAGATGAATTAGTTCATTTATAAAAAATACCTTAATTTAAATTTTTTAACCTGAGATAAACCAAATTTGTTTTTATGCCTCTTTCTAAACTAAATATATTCAGAAATATAATCTTTTTGACCGGATTGATCTGCCTATCCACTATTTCTATTGCGCAACAATCATTCAGCGCTGGTGAGTTAAAAATGGGCTTAAACAAGCAAGGATCAATCACAGAATTATCCAACTCTTTAACAGGAAAAAACTACCTCTCTACAGATACTTTATCTCCTCTTATTACGCTGGTAAACAATGATATACGTTATCAACCAGGTTCAATGACCTATGATAAAATTCAGAAAAAAATAACGTTGGCTTATCCAGCAACAGGAGTGACAATTGATATTAGGGTAATCAGTAAAAACACCCATCTGGTTCTAGAAATTATCCGAGCAGCTCCTGAGAGTAAAATCGATGCCATTGTTTGGGGGCCAATCCCTAATACAATTAGCAAGACCATTGGCGAGATTATTGGTGTAGTGCGCGATGGCGAAATTTCGCTTGGAATTCAGGTATTAAACATCAAAACACTTGGCGGCGATTATCCAACAAGAGAAGGTAGCACTTGGGCAAGGGGTATTGCAGCCGTTCCAACAAAATGGGGCAGCAAATTGCAAGCCTATTCCATTAATCGGGATCGTGATCGCTTTGTAGATGCATGGGGCGGTCTGTATAAAAACATGCCTGTAAAAGCCTTAAAAGGCGAAACGGTGGTTGGTAGCAAAATTGCCATCTTTAGCTGTAAAGAATCGACCACCTTCAACCGCTTAGAGCAAATTGAGATTGCAGAAAACCTTCCGCATCCTACCGTAAATGGGGTTTGGTTTAAAAAATCAAATCTATATGGTAAATCCTATATGATTTCATCCTATGGTGAAAAAGATATAGATGAGATGATCGGGTATACTAAGCGTGCGGGGCTAGTATCCTTATATCACGAAGGACCCTTCAAAAGTTGGGGTAATTTTGTGTTAAACCCGGAACAATTTCCCAATGGAAAGGATGGATTAAAAAACTGCGTAGATAAAGCCCATGCCGCAGGATTATACTTGGGAATGCACACCTTAACCAATTTCATCAATACCAATGACCCATATGTGTCGCCGGCACCTGATAAAAGACTCAGTGTTACCGGATCATCCACATTAACTAAATCAATCAATGCTGAACAAAATACGATTGAGCTTGTATCTCCTGAATATTTTAATGATGAAAAGGGGAATAACTTGCACACTGTGAAAATTGGATCTGAATTGATTCGCTATAAATCGGTAAGCAGTACTGCACCTTATATTTTACTGGATTGCCAGCGCGGTGCATTTGGAACTGTTCAATCTGCTCATCAGGCGGGCGAATCGGTGGGTAAACTTTTTGATCATTCCTACAATGTATTCTTCCCTAATCTGGATATGCAAAGAGAAGTTGCGAAAAATATTACCAAGCTAATGAACGAAACGGGTGTAGATCATCTTGATCTAGACGGGCATGAAGGAGCCCTAGCATCAGGCCAAGGTGATTATGCGCTCGAGCTATTTGCCAAAGATGTTTATGATCAGGTTAAACACGATTTTATAATCGGTACCAGTTTGAGTAAAACATTCTACTGGCACATAGGCTCCTACTATAATTGGGGTGAACCTTGGTACGGAGGATTCAAAGAAAGTATGCAACAATACCGCATCGATAATCAGGGTTTATTTGATCGAAATTATATGCCCCACATGCTGGGATGGTATCTTTTGGCAGAAAACACCACCCTTCCGGAGATGGAATGGATGCTTTCTAGAGCAGCAGGATATAATGCCGGATTTGCGATGGTGGCAAGACCTGCAGCCTTAAGAAAAAATTCTCAGTCAAACCTATTACTAGATGCCATACGTGAATGGGAAATGGCAAGAAATGGAAATGCATTCAGCAAAGCACAGCAGGAGGCATTGAAAAACCCGAAAAATGAATTTCATCTCGAAAAACGCGATGAGGGTAAATGGACGCTACATCAGTATGCCATGTCGCCTATTTTTACGAGAGAAAAATTTGAGCGTCAACCGGGCGAACCTACTCATACCACCTGGAATTTGCAATACCAATGGAAAGAGCAGCCTCTACAATTCAGAATGCAGATCACAGGCGAAACGGGCAGTGTGAAAAACATAAAAATGCAAATCGACAAGTACAAGGAACTTGTATTCCCTGTTGAATTAGCTTTTGGCGAAAGTCTGGTTTCGGATGGTACAGAAACAATCCGTTTATACGATAAAAATGGCAAACCTAAAGGATCCTTCAAATTACAAAACAAACCCCCAAGCGTTGCTCCCGGAGCACATATCATTTTAGTCGATTCAGATTTCGCTGGAGATGAAAGCCCGAAAATTGAAGTCCAATTTAAAGGATTGGACAAAATGGAGAAAATTGAGGTTTCTAAAACTATTAATTGATTCTTGCAGATAGGCAAGCGTACGACAGCAGAAATTTAATTTTTTTTCTCGCAAAGACGCAGAAGGCTAGATAGTATTTATATCCATTCAGTTTCGATGGTATAGTTTGCGTCTTTGCGTCTTTGCGAGAGATAGCTGGCACACGCGGCACGCGTGAGACAGCAAAGCTTTTAATTTTTTTTCTCGCAAAGACGCAAAGACGCAGAAGGCTAGGTAGTATTTATATTAATTCAGTTTCGATGGTATAGGTTGCGGCTTTGCGAGAGGTAGCTGGCACACGCGGCACGCGTGCGACAGCAGATTGCGGCACGCGTGCGCCAGCAAAGCTTTTAATTTTTTTTCTCGCAAAGACGCAGAAGGCTAGGTAGTATTTATATTAATTCAGTTTCGATGGTATAGGTTGCGTCTTTGCGTCTTTGCGAGAGGTAGCTGGCACACGCGGCACGCGTGCGCCAGCTAGCCAGCGCTATTTTTTGGATTAACTGATAATAAAACTAAATTAGCGCCCATTATAAAACGAAATTCTATTTCAGACATGACCTTTCAGCATAAATCTCGATGGATAATATCAATACTGATGATCTTTTCATTTTATGTTGAAGCTCAAGAAAACCGTACTCCATCACCAAGCTCGAACCCACCTACTGTTAAAGCTAAATTATCTAGTCAATCCCCAATTATAGATGGTAAAATAATAGGCGATTCATTTTGGGAAAGCATAGAGCCCATTGGTGATTTAATACAGATCAAACCTAATATTGGGGCTCCCGCTTCCGAAAAAACAGTTATACGAATTGCTTATACAGATAAAATGTTTTATGTGTCAGCTATCTGTTACCATAAAGATCCAAAAGCAATAGTAGTTTCAGACTCAAGAAGAGATGCCGATCTGACTGATGACGATAGTTTTCTGTTTATTCTCGACACTTATAATGATACTCAAAATGGTTTTTTATTTGGAACCAATGCCGACGGTATGGAATACGATGCCCAAATTGACAATGAAGGTAAAGGCAGTAATAATACCAATCGACAGCAGGGAGGTGTAATTGGCGGAATAAACTTAAACTGGGATGCCGACTGGGATGTAAAGACCCAAATTGGAGATTATGGCTGGAGTGCAGAGTTTGCTATTCCATTGCGATCTCTACGATTTACAGCTGGAGAAAATATGATTTGGGGTATCAATTTTGAAAGGAACATCAGCAAAACTACAGAAACAGCTTACTGGGCAACCATTCCAATTGGTTTTGATTTAAAAAGATTATCAATGGCTGGCAAATTGCAAGGATTATCGCTGCAAAACCCAGGCAATTTCAAAATATTTCCCTACGCACTAACTCAGGTAGTCAACAATAAGGCCATAGTGCCTAATAAAACTAACACAAATTTTGAGGCGGGAATGGACTTGAAATATAGCATAACACCCAGTTTGACGGCCGACTTAACCTATAATACTGACTTTGCTCAGGTTGAAGTAGATGATGAGCAAGTTAATCTAGATCGGTTCAACTTATTTTTTCCGGAAAAGAGGCCATTTTTTCTAGAAAATGCAGGTCAGTTTACAATGGGTAGTCCGGGCGAGGTAGATTTATTTTTTAGTCGTAAGATTGGTATTAGTGAGAAAGGAAATATTATACCAATTACAGGAGGAGGCCGGGTTTCAGGTAAAATAGGGCAAACTAATGTGGGATTATTAAGCATGTTTACAGACGATGTGCAAAGCCTAGGCATCGATAAGAATAGCTATAACATGGCCAGGGTCAATCATGATTTTCCAAAAAGCAGATCATCCATTGGAGGGGCATTCATAAACAGAGCAGGATTGGGTGAACGCAATGACGATTACAATCACGTTATGGCGGTTGATGGCAAATGGGGTCTTGGCCAAAAAGCACAAATCACCGGTTTTTTAGCTAAAAGTACAACCCCAGGAATTACTGAATCTGATCATTCATACAAACTTCAGTTCAGTTATAATTGGCTAAGATGGGAACTCAGAGCTGCCTATACCGAACTTGGTGAAGGATTTAACCCAGAGGTAGGTTTCCTTCAACGGAGTGCTTTCAGAAAACCTGAATTTTTTATCCAGCATAGATGGAGGCCGAATAATTTATTGAATTTATTAGAACTCAGGCCGCATGTTTCCTTCAGACAATATTCTGATTTTAAAGGAAATTTAGTGACAAGTTACCTCCATGTTGATAATCATTGGGTTTGGAAAAGTGGCCTTGAAATACATACCGGAATAAATTATACGACTGAAGGAGTTTTGCAAGATTTTAATTTATCAGGGGTAATAGTGCCAAAATCAATATATAAGCATAAAGAAATGCAATTGGTCATGATTACCAATCAAAATAAAGCAGTTTCATTGAATGCCCGAACTATTATTGGAGGATATTTTGGAGGAGATCGAATAGCAACTACGGCAACTGTAAAAGCGAGAGTTGGAGACAAGTTAAATTCTTCACTTATTGTCAATCACAATATATTAAATATGCCAAATGGGCAATTGAAAGCCATTATACTTGGAAATCGTTTGGCTTACTCGTTTACCCCACGTATGTTTGTTCAGAGCTTAGTTCAATACAATAACAGGTCAAGAATTACTTCGGTAAATGCACGATTTGGCTGGCTTCAAAATGCCAATAATGGTTTGTTTGTGGTAGTGAATATTGTAAAAGATAAAGATTTATTTGACCTGATGGATACCCGTAGCCTGACATTAAAATACACGCGCAGCTTTGATTTGTTAAGTTTGTAGAAAAGATTGAATTTAAAATTTGATTTTTCGGTAATTTAATATGATCAAAATCCAATAGAAAAAATACAACACTCCAATTATGAAAAAGAGCTTTTCCTTCCTGGTTATTTTAATCTTGATTTATAGCACTAGCCATGCGCAAGTATTACCCTTAAAAGAACAAGCTAGAATTATCGATGAAGTATTGGCTGATAGGTTAAATAATCTTTTGCCCTCCCTCATGGATAAAAATAAGATCGATATGTGGGTGATTGTATCTAGGGAATATAATGAAGATCCAATTATCAGAACCATGCTGCCAGCAACCTGGTTAAGTGCAAGACGCCGAACCATTCTGGTATTTTATACTAATCCAAATACTAAGGCATTTAAGAAAATTGCTATTTCTAGATACGCTGTTGGCGATGAAATTGAGGCGCAATGGGATATGAAAAAATTTCCAGACCAATGGGATGCCTTGAACGATCTAATTGGGCAATTAAAACCTGAAAAAATAGCATTAAACACCTCCAAACATTTTGGGCTAGCCGATGGTATCGATCATACTGATTTTGAAGAATTAACACAAAAGCTTTCTGCTGCAAACAAAGCTAAACTAGTTTCTGCTGCAGATTTGGCAGTAGCATGGCTAGAAACTAGAACTCCAAGAGAAATGCAGTTCTATCCTCAATTAAACAGCATAAGTCATAAAATTATTGCGGAAGGATTTAGCAGCAAAGTGATCACACCAGGTATTACCACAAGCGATGACTTGGTATGGTGGTTCAGACAGAAAGTGAATGATATGGGATTATCCACCTGGTTTCATCCTTCAGTCAATATCCAGAGAAATGACAAGGTTGCTTTTGATCATTTAAAAGCATTCTCCAAAGAATCAAAAGATCAGGATAATGTGATCAGAACAGGTGATTTACTACATGTAGATTTTGGGATAAGCTACCTTCGTTTAAATACGGATATTCAGGAACATGCCTATGTGCTTGCACCGGGCGAAAAAGAAGCACCTGCCTTTTTAACTGAAGGCTTAGCCAAAGCAAACCGCTTACAGGACATCCTAACCAGTCAGTTCAAAGAAAACAGAACTGGAAATCAAATACTTGCTGCTGCCTTAGCCCAGGCAAAACAAGAAAATATCAATGGAACAATCTATACTCACCCACTTGGCTTTCATGGTCATGCTGCAGGACCAACCATCGGATTATGGGACCAGCAAAATGGTGTTTCGGGTAGCGGTGATTATCCGATGCATTTTCAAACTACGTATTCCATTGAATTAAATGCAGCTGTTGACATTAAAGAATGGAATAAGCCGGTACTTTTTATGCTCGAACAAAATGGCTATTTTGATAAAAACGGATTCTGGTATCTTGATGGTCGGCAAACTAAATTGCATGTAGTAGGCGGAGGGAATAATTAATTATAACCTTTAAAAACTGTCATTAAAAACACCTAAAATCCTCTTCTTAACATCTCTGCAAATTCATTGGGCAAGGGGCTGTCTTCAATAGCCTTTGCCGCTTTTTCCACATCGTATTCAAATCGAATAAATTCAACGCCTATGGCATCCTTATCCAGCTTATTGGATTCAGAATTTATGGTTACAATCACATAGCATCCTCTCGGATCAGCATCTTTTGGTTTGCCTACCGAGCCAATATTTATAGCATGACGATAAGACTGGCCTTCTGATTGAACACTAGGTAAAACCCTGTGATACGGTTTATGTGTATGACCGAAGCAGAGGATATCCGCATCGGCATTTTCTAGAATTCTCAACAAACTTTGTTCTTCCCGGTCTTCAAAAAGATATTCATTGATTTTCCGTGGGCTGCCATGAACCAGCAGCAGGTTCATCTGCTCATGGTTCAATTTAAACTCAACGCGCAAGTGTGATGGTAAAGTACGGAGATAGTTGCGCTCCTTTGGCTTTACCAAATTATTGGTAAAGGAAATCGAAATCTTTCCCATGTCCTTTTCAGGACCGGTTTTATAAGCACACCCGCATTCATCACTCATTAAACCAATGCCCTCATCATAATTTCCTGTAATGGTGGGAATACCCCTTTTTCTAATCTCATTGACCACCTCATTAGGCCAAACATTGTATCCTACAAGATCACCAAGGCAATAAATAGCATCCACATCGTGTGCATCAATACTATTTAAACATGCTTCCAAAGCCGGTAAGTTTGCATGTATATCCGAAAATAGTGCAATTCTCATTTTATGAAGTTTTATATAATTTATCTCTCAACCAAAAAGCAACATTAACCAAAATGATAAGTGCCGGAACCTCCACTAATGGTCCAATAACACCGGCAAAAGCCTGACCACTGTTTATACCATAAACTCCAATCGCTACAGCAATTGCTAATTCAAAATTATTACCAGAAGCGGTAAAAGCAATTGACGTATTCGTACTGTAATCGGCTCCCATCTTTTTTCCAATCAAAAAACTGATAAAGAACATGAATGTAAAATAAAT
>CANKAT010000066.1 GCA_947479815.1 Sphingobacteriaceae bacterium | reverse complement strand
ACCCTGCATTAGGCGCAAATAGGCACTATTTTTAGCGATGGCCCGATAGGTATCATACATTGCAGAACCAGTATTATATGACTCGACAAGTGCTTTAAGAAGCGGATTGATTGATTCAAATAAGTGCATAAGAGCCGAAGTATCTTTCTGCGATTTATGCGGCCATTGATCAAAATTATCTAGGTATTTTTCAAATGAGTTAACATATTCAAACTTTTCTGCTACTATTTTATCAAGCTTGAACAGTGGATTCTTACTTTGCTGATCAAGCATGCTTTTTTCAATTCCTGAAAGCTCAAAAAGTTCAAGAATTTTGGCAGCCTGGTCAATAATATCCTTCTTAAAAACAGTTATACCTTGATTAACCTCAGTACGTAATGCATTAAACTCTCTGCCCTGGTCTTTGCCCATAATGAGCATTGCTTCCTGAAAAGGGTAATACCGTTCTTTGAATATCTCACTGGCCAGATCTTTCAGAGATTTCTGATAATTCCAGTCATTGCCATCATTTATTCGTTCAATAGCCAGATTTGTAACCCACTCTAACAATTCTGGATCCTTTTCAAGACGTAGATTCAATGCTGAAACAAGCTCTTCCTTTACCTTATCCTGATTCAGCTCCAGTTTATACCCGCTGTCGAGATTCAGCTCAAAAGCAAAACTTCTGATCAGTTGTTGAACAAAGCCATCAATAGTACTCACTGAAAATCGGCTGTAATCATGCAGGATACTACTATATATTTCAGATGCTTTTGCCCTCACTTCCAAATCACTGATATCGGGGAAATTATTCTTTAGAATAGGGCTAAAATTTGATTTTTCATAACCAGACAATGCAAGCTGTTCCAATGCACCCAAAATGCGTTCTTTCATTTCGGCAGTAGCCTTATTAGTAAAAGTTACGGCCAAAATTTCGCGGTATTTTCCCTTTCCACTAAATAGCAGGGTGAGATAATGTGCTGTTAATGCAAAAGTTTTTCCGGAACCGGCAGATGCGCGAACTAATTTTAAGGCTTTTTGCTGAGGCATACAGTATTCCGGTTTATAATTTTAAGATTCTGCACCAATTGGTCAATTCCCTGCAGGATTCAGAGAATTATAAAAATATTGATTTTCCTGTTTATTCAGCAATTTGATTTATTCCCTATAGCGAACAGATAGAAAAGCCGACAAAATCAGAATTTTACCGGCTTTACCTAAAAAGAATTAAAAGATATTATTGGCTTAAGCCATCCCCGTTTTTAAAATTGGCATTTATTGTTACTGGCAGCTTACCATTAGCCTTTAAACCACCATTGATCACGCGAAATGTTGCATTCTGCGCTTCATTCGTATTTTGGTAATTCAAAATAATGGTTTTAGCGGCTTCGATGCCTGGTAAACCCGCAAGTGAATATGGGTTGGCAAAAATGGCAAACATGCTGTTCATACCTGCAAGTTCAGCAATAAATAATTTCAAACTTTTATTATAATCCAGAACCGGAGCAGGACGCTTGCGCATATCATGAATACTTACAATAATTTGGTCATATGCCAGCAGTTCCTTCTTCACATTTTCCAGTTCAGCATCAGTTATATCCTTTGGTAAAATAAAGCTCAAAGAGTTAGGCAAGGCGGGTCTTAAAGCCATTTGCAGCGTAGTCAGTTCATTAGACCCTAAACTTACAATTGCTGTTTTCTTTCTTCTGTCGAAATTTTTAAGCTGAATATCGCTATTTAATAGGGTTACAGCAGCATCTGCTAATTTTTGATTAAGTTCTTTAGCCTCAGTTCGATTCAAATCGGCAACAATGTTTTTAGGCTGAACATACTTACTATTATTAAGGCCCGACCAATATTTTCCATAAAGAATCTTTTTAACACTGGTGTTTACCTGTTGCCAGCTTAACCGCTTTTTGTTGATTGCCTGGCGAACTAGTTTAACCGCTCTTTTTGAATTGCCTGAAAGCTCAATCACATCTAGCCCGGCAATAACACCAATCACATCGCCTGCTCCATTCGGATAGAACTTTGCAACTCCTTTCATTTCCATTGCATCTGAAAAGATCAGACCTTTAAAGCCTAGCTCATCTTTTAATAAGGTGGTAACGATTGGTTTAGACAGGGTTGATGGAAGATTTGGTGTATTATCTAAAACAGGTATATTCATATGAGCAACCATTATTCCTGATGCTCCCTCTTTAATTAATTTCTTGAATGGAAATAATTCCATGGAATCAAGTCTTGCTTTTGTAAATGGCAGTTGAGGAAGATCCTGATGAGAGTCAACCTCGGTATCACCATGACCAGGAAAGTGCTTTACACTGACAATTACCTGATTATCTTGCAGGCCTTTCATATAAGCTGTTACCTTTTCAGCAACGTTAAATTTGTTATCGCCAAATGAACGGAATCCAATTACTGGATTTTTAGGATTATTATTTATATCAGCTACAGGAGCAAAATTAACATGCATTCCGATACGCTTAAAGTCTAGTGCAACCTGCCTTCCCATCTCATAGATCAAACTATTGTCTTGAATAGCTCCCAGTGTTAACTGAAACGGAAAAGAAGTGGTGCTATCTAAACGCATACCTAAACCCCATTCTGCATCCATTGAGATTAGTAAGGGCACCTTACTGATAGCTTGGTACCTGTTGGTTAGCAAGGCCTGCCTTGCGGGCCCACCTTGAAAGAATACTAAACCACCAATTTTTTCCTTTTTGATCACCATTGCGATCGAATCTTCAAACGCTTTTCCCTTATCTGTATGTGCTCTAACCATAAACATTTGAGCTATCCGCTCACGCTTGCTTAATTTCTTAAACACAGAATCTACCCAGGCATTTGGTTCATTCAATCCTCCTATAAAAGTATTTCGGTTTTGGGCTAGGCCGATAAATGGGCTTAGGAATGCCAGCAAGAATACTATTTGTTTTACCTTTTTAAACATGTGAAGAGTGGATCAATAAATTTTTTGTGTAATCAAAATTAACAATCAGAATAATTCCCAGCAATACCAACAAAAATTAATACCAAGGCTTAAAGAAATACTGAATAGCCATACTGAAAGTTTATCCTGAAGATGACAAATTAAATAACTATAGAAGACATAAATACACAAACTATTCAATGCAATATACATAAAAGCCAAAATCAGCCAAATCATAAATATGCTTTTGAATATATAATAGTATAAGAGGTCTAGTTTTGTAAAATTACTAAACGAAAATTACAAAGGGGCCTAATTTGATTTAATGCATTAAATAACCTGTTTGGCACCATTATTTGTTACGTTAATCTAGAAACAAATAAACCTGATTATTAAAAAAATAAGTTGACAAAAAAGAGGCTAATCAAAATTTATGATCAGCCTCTTTTTATAGTTTATAATTTGCTAGTTAAAATTAATCTTAGCTCTGATTGATTACAATTTCAGAGATTTGCCAACCGATATCCGATTTTTTAAACTTGAGGTTAAATCGATAGCTACCTGTAATATCCATCTCGCCACCGTTTACTTTTCCAACACCTTCAACATTGAAATCAGCTGAAACTCCAGCCTCTATACCATTAATTTTATACGTTTTGTTTACAGCATCCGATTTAGTGATATTATAAACTCCTTCTGTAAATGTCATAATAATACCTGCTCTGTTCAATGTATTGCCCGTAGGTTCATACATTTTACAGGCATCACTTAAATGTGACAACATCCATGCTTTATCCTTTTTGACGATAGCAACAGAGAAGCTATCAATTAAACTACTTAATTGATCCTCATCACCTGAATAGAATTGGGCAGAACGTGCTTCTGTAAACGAAAAAGCAACGAATAATAGAACTAATAGTTTTTTCACAGGTTTACTGATTATAAGTGTTTAGTAATTTCAGATGACATTGGTGTAACAGAGGAGCGGAATCTGTGTATCAATTGTCCGTTTTCATCGATCAGAAATTTCTCAAAATTCCATTTGATGTCTCCTGTAAAATCAGGATTCTCTGCTGTGGTGAGATGCTTGAATAGCGGTGAAATATCAGCACCTTTCACACTGCTTTTCTCAGCAAGGGCAAAGGTCACACCAAAATTCTTTTGACAAAATTCTTTAATAGTTAAGTTCTCACCTGGTTCTTGTCCGCCAAAATTATTTGCCGGGAAGCCAATAACCACCAATTTATCTTTATAGGCATCAGAAAGCTTTTGAAGATCTGCATATTGTTTGGTATAACCGCACTTGGATGCTGTATTAACGATCAGGATCTTTTTGCCTTTGTATTGCTTAAGGTCAAGATTTTTCCCGTCAATATCCTGAACCTTAAAGGAATGAATAGATGGCGGTGTAGTAATGAACATTGCGAGTACTATAAGTAGTGTTTTCATAATTTAAAATTAGAATTTAAAATCTGGATTTAACTAAAAGAACAAGGCTATTGTTTAAAACTAACAATTATCTGACAATAAGGAATAAGATCAGAATTTAAAAATACTCAAAATTCAGACCCTTAGCAATCCACGAAATGCCCTACTGGAATAGTAAGATTCTGCACCGTTATGGTATACAAAGACATGTTTATAACGTAGGTCACAAAAAAGTGCTCCTCCAAGTTCTCTGATTTCAGGAGGTGTTTGCACCCAGCTAGATGTTTTTGCATCAAGCTTGTCAAATTTTTGTAACTCCCGATATTGCGCCTCTGTTAAAAGTTCGATACCCATGGTAATGGCCATTTCAATAGCGCTATTTTCTGGCTTATATTCCTTCCTTGACTCCAGCGCCTGGCGGTCGTAACAAATGCTTCTGCGGCCTTTAGGGCTTTCAGCTGAACAATCATAAAAAATGAATTCATTTGTACTATTATCATAAGTTACCACATCAGGTTCGCCTCCTGTTCTTTCCATTTCATTGAGTGACCATAATTTTTCACTGCCAGAAATCAGACTGGCTTCAAGCTTTTCGTGTACATCAGCCCATTTAAGACCTTGATGGCGGTTCATGTTTTTCTCAAAACGAATTTTTAAACTGCTTAGCAATTCCTCAACATGTTTTGGTGACAATTCCTTTTTATTTTCCATTGTTAGGATAGGTTTTATGTTGAAATTATAAAAGAATCCTTTAATAGATTAGCTATTATAGATTTTATTCCTTCTAATCTTCTAAAACGTTCTTTAAAGATTCAATTATAGTACCATCAATTTTTTAATTTTTTTCAGCGATCAAACTTCAATTTTAGAAAGTTTTTGAGAAAATATCCAATGTTGATTGTGCATTAAAATCAAATCGTTCAGCTCGCTTTTAACCTGCCTAAACGCCATCAATTGATAAACAAACTATTATACAAAAACTATCTGCTCATATAATTTCAAAGGAAATATCTTAAACAAAAAAGCCCCACCATTTCAGGCAGGGCTTTAAGCTTTTAGCTATCGAGTCATAATTCGTAATTAATAATTCGTAATTCGTAATTAATCAACTACATCCTCCCTGCGTACCGCAGTTCAAACACTTATAACAAGTGCCAGATCTAACCATGATATGACCACAATTACCGCATGCAGGAGCATCTGACTGGCCGCCACCTGAAATATCAAGTACTGGCTTTAGTTGTACCCCTGATGAAGAGCTTGGTACACTCACGGGGGTTTCTACGAAGGTGTTGGTAGTATCTGAATTCACATCTTCGTCAGTCATTTGTGGATTACCCAAAATTACTTTCTGTTCAGTTAAAACATGAACAAGATCAGTACGGTTCAGGTACTCATATCCAAGCATTCTGAAGATATAATCTACAATTGAGGTAGCGCTTTTGATGTTATCATGACCGCTAACCATACCTGATGGTTCAAAACGGGTAAAGGTAAACTTATCGACAAACTCTTCCAATGGCACTCCATACTGAAGGCCAACTGAAACTGCGATAGAGAAACAGTTCATTAAAGAACGGAAAGTTGCCCCTTCTTTGTGCATATCCACAAAGATCTCACCCAATGTTCCATCTTCGTATTGTCCTGTACGAACAAAGACTGTTTGTCCACCAACTGCGGCTTTCTGAGTGAATCCGCCACGTTTGCCAGGCAAGTTTTTACGTTCAACAACAGAAGATAACTGACGTTTGAATTTTGTATCAGTAGAACGTTCTAAAATTGCTCTTGCTGCCTCCAATACCTGATCAGCAGTAAGATCGCTCAGTTTAACGTTAGCGGCTTGGCCTAATACTTCTTCAACAGTATCTAACTTATCTTCCTTACTGTCAGATGATTTGGTAGATAACGGCTGAGATAATTTACAACCATCACGATACAATGCATTTGCTTTAAGTGCTAATTTCCATGATAATTCATAGCAATCTTTGATTTCTTCAACAGTAGCCTCATTTGGAAGGTTAACTGTTTTAGAGATTGCACCTGATAAGAACGGCTGTGCTGCAGCCATCATTTTGATGTGTCCATGAGCATGAATGTAACGCTCGCCTTTCTGACCACATTTATTAGCACAATCAAATATCTGGTAGTGCTCTTCTTTTAAATATGGAGCACCCTCTACGGTCATGGTTCCGCAAATGAACTCATTTGCTTCAGCAATTTGCTGACGGTTGAATCCGATGGCGCGTAACAGATTGAAGTCGGGTGAAGAGTATTGTTCAGACTTAAAGCCTAAACGGTTTAAGCACTCTTCGCCAAGGCTCCACTGATTGAATACAAAACCAATTTCAAAAGCGGCAAGAAGAGACTTGTCGATTTTCTCCAGCTCATCCTGAGTGAACCCTTTAGCAGCAAGACTATCGAAATTAATATGAGGGGCACCTTCAAGAGTTGCAGCACCTTTTGCATAATTAACAATCGCCTCTATTTCATGCTCCAAATAACCTTGATTACGCAGCGCTGCAGGAACACCCTGATTGATGATCTTGAAATAACCACCACCTGATAATTTCTTGAATTTTACCAATGCAAAATCAGGCTCAATACCGGTTGTATCACAATCCATTACTAAACCAATGGTTCCAGTTGGTGCAATTACAGTAGTTTGAGCATTACGGTATCCGTATTTCTCACCTAGTTCAACTGCTTTATCCCATGAATTACATGCAGCTGATAATAAATAATCAGGACAGTATTTAGGATCGATTCCCGGAGGCGCAATTTCAAGACCTTCATAGGCATCATTATTGTATGCAGCATAGCGATGATTACGCATAACTCGTAGCATGTGCTTTTTATTCTCTTCGTATTTCTTGAATGTTCCAAGTTCTTTGGCCATTTCAGCAGAAGTTGAATAAGCAGTACCCGTCATGATCGCTGTAATAGCACCACCTATTGCGCGGGCTTTATCACTATCGTAAGGGATACCAGCAACCATGAGCATTGATCCAAGGTTAGCATAGCCTAATCCAAGTGTGCGATAGTCGTATGATAATTGAGCAACCTCTTTAGAAGGGAACTGTGCCATCAAAACTGAAATTTCTAGAACTACTGTCCATACACGGCAGGCATGCTCAAAACCTTTCACATCAAAAACTAATGTTTGAGGATCAAAGAAATGCGCCAGGTTAATGGAAGCCAGGTTACAAGCTGTATTGTCCAAGAACATGTATTCTGAACATGGATTTGATGCATTGATGCGTCCACCTTCAGGGCATGTATGCCATTCGTTAATGGTTGTATCGTATTGAATACCAGGGTCAGCACATGCCCAGGCAGCGAAAGATATATCCTGCCATAGCTTTTCTGCTGAGATAGATTTAATAGGTTTTCCGCTGATGCGTCCAATCAGATCCCAGTTTTCACCTTCCTCTAATGCTTTAAAAAAGGCATTAGGAACACGAACTGAGTTGTTTGAGTTCTGTCCTGAAACTGTGCGATAAGCCTCACCTTCGTAATCTGAAGAATACCCCGCTGCAATTAAAGCTGCAACTTTTTTCTCTTCTTCTACTTTCCAGTTAACGAAACCTTCAATTTCAGGATGATCAAGATCCAGACATACCATTTTCGCAGCGCGACGTGTGGTACCACCTGATTTAATCGCCCCTGCAGCGCGGTCACCTATTTTCAGAAATGACATTAATCCTGATGAGTAGCCACCACCTGAAAGTTTTTCACTTTCTCCACGGATAGATGAGAAATTTGTACCCACTCCTGATCCATATTTAAAAATTCTTGCTTCTCTAACCCATAGGTCCATGATGCCGCCATCATTCACCAGGTCATCACTTACAGAAAGTATGAAGCAGGCATGAGGCTGAGGACGTTCATAAGCAGAAGTTGATTTCTCAAGCTGATCTGTTTCGGGATTTACAAAATAATGTCCCTGTGGCTTTCCAGTGATGCCGTAAGAACTATGCAAACCAGTATTGAACCATTGTGGTGAATTTGGTGCAGCCAATTGACCTACTATAGTATATACCAGCTCATCATAAAATATAGAAGAATCTTTTTTGCTTGCAAAATAATTGTATCGCTCACCCCATGATTGCCAGCAATGCGCCATACGATGTGCCACCTGCTTGATACTGCTTTCTGATGAAGTTGTTCCATCGGGCTGAGGTACTCCAGCTTTACGGAAATATTTTTGAGCAAGGATATCAGTTGCAACCTGACTCCAGCTACCAGGTACTTCAACATTATTCATTTCGAATACGGCATCTCCTGCTGGGTTACGAATCACCGAGGTACGTTTCTCATAGTTAAAGAGATCGTAAACGTTTACACCTTCTTTGGTGAAATATCTTTGGAATTCGAGACCTTTTCCGGTTCCTTTGGCAGCTGGTTTTGAAGAAGATTTACCCATGTTGAATTGATTAATGTTGTTATTGAGTTAGTTACCCTAAAAAAAATGTTTGGGGGTTTTTATCCAAATCTATAAGTTGGCGTCATTTATATACAATCAGAGTTTTCCACAGAATGTTAGTGTATCATTCATCCAGGACTTAATTGGATATTAAAAGCTTGTTTTAAAGGGACTTATCTATGTGGAAAACTCTAAAAAAATGATGTTTTAGCCATTTTTATTTACACTTCAATTTACACAAAAAAAGCCGGTTCAAGCCGGCTTTTTTAACAGGTATTTGAACCTGTAATAACAGAATAAAAATTTCGAATTTATTCTATGATCGTTAATTTGATCATATTGGTCTTGCCTTTTTTCTCAATTGGAATTGCCGCTGTATTGATTACCACATTTCCGGGCTCAACAAGCTTCTCTGATTTCAAGATCTGGTTCACATCACGGAACGTTTTATCAGTGCTTTCAAATTGATCATAATAAAACCCACGTACACCCCAAAGTAAACTCAGGGTATTTAATAGTTTAATATTACTTGTGAAAATAAAAGTTGCCGCCTTTGGACGGTAGCTTGATATTTCAAATGCTGTGTAGCCTGAAGATGTCATTGAAATGATTCCTACCGCCTGAGTTTTCTCGGCAAGAAATACAGCCGATCCGCAAACTGCGTCACCCATATAGGTTGGAGAGTTTTCATTCAAAATTTTAGCAGTACTGTAAGGGTAATCATTCTCTTCAACATTTCTAACGATCTTTTGCATGGTTTCTATCACAATTAATGGATATTCTCCTACAGAAGTTTCACCGCTCAGCATTACTGCATCAGCACCATCAAGAACAGAATTAGCTACATCATTCACTTCAGCTCGTGTGGGACGCGGACTAGTAATCATACTTTCCAGCATTTGGGTAGCTACAATTACAGGTTTTGAAGCAGCACGGCATTTCCTTGCAATCATTTTCTGCAGCAAAGGAACCTGCTCCATAGGCATTTCTACACCCAGATCGCCACGTGCAACCATCACAGCATCAGTAGCTTCAATGATCTCATCAATATTATCAATGGCTTCAGGCTTTTCAATTTTTGCAATTACCCGTGCTACATTACCACTTCTTCCAATGATTCTCTTTAATTCAATAATATCATCAGCAGAACGTACAAATGATAAACCGATCCACTCCACATCATTTTTTAAGGCAAAGTCAAGATTAGTCAAATCTTCTTCCGTTAAACTTGGAATTGACACTTTTGTATTGGGGAGATTTACACCTTTACGAGAGGTAAGCAGTCCACCATAAACCACTTCACATTGAACAGTATCCTTGTTATTCGTTTTGAGTACTCTCATCTGGATCTTGCCATCATCAAGAAGAATGATCTCTCCGGCACGAACATCACTTGGAAAACTCTGATAAGTGATGTAGATCTTATTCTCATCACCGATCATTTCTTTAGTAGTTATCTCGATCTTATGACCGCTAGCCAGATTGACACCCCCCTCTTTCACTAAACCTATCCGAATCTTTGGACCCTGCAAATCAGCCAGTATTCCAACATTGGTTTTATATTTCTTATTTATGTCTCTGATAACATTGATTACCTTCTGGTGATCTTCCTGGCTACCGTGAGAAAAGTTTAATCTACAAACATCAACACCAGCCTTTATCATATTCAACAAGACTTCTTTCGAAGAAGAAGCAGGTCCTAATGTGGCTACAATTTTAGTTCTGTTATGAACTGTTTTCATCAGCTTTATATTTTTTTGAATTATTTTTTTCGATCAATTGTGTACTAAATACACTCAATCCAAAGGGCTAAAATATGAGATTTTCTTTGGATTTCAATTTTTTAGGGTCAACTTCTACCGCAACAAGCACCTCCGGAACCTTATTTAATTTGCTAATTATCAGCTTTAGATCGTCGTCATCAATGTAATTCCTGATCAATAAAAAGAAATCCACCTTTTTCATTTCGGGCACCAGAAAACCTTCCGTACCTTTGTTGGCAATAATATATAGCTCTGTTTCCGTTTGAGGCATCAGATAAAAGTATCTGCTAAAATAAAAAATTTCGTCGCCGGCATTGAAGGGAAGCTCTAAATCAGTAACCTTGCAAAAATCAGTTCCAAGTTGCTTATTAATTTTAAAACAAAACATATAGTCTTTTAGTTGCGAAGTAATAGCCAGCAACACGAAGTCAAGGTCAAGTTCAAATTTTAAAGTAGTTCTATTCAACGTTTTTTTTTGTGCTAAATTACAAATGTAATAAGCTTAACCATTTAAATTGTTGACATATAAAATTGCTAAAAACAAAAAGGTTTGAAAATTGATAGAATTTATTTTTCTTTGCACAGAATTATTTAACAATTAAATCATAAAACCATGTCTGATATCGCTTCAAGAGTTAAAGCAATTATCGTTGAAAAATTAGGTGTTGACGAAAGTGAAGTTACACCAGAGGCATCATTCACCAATGACCTTGGTGCCGATTCACTAGACACCGTGGAGTTAATCATGGAGTTTGAGAAAGAATTTAATGTAGCTATCCCTGATGATCAGGCTGAAACTATCGGCACTGTAGGCCAAGCTATCGCTTATTTAGAAAAGAACGTAAAGTAATTTACGACACCCTCATATAAATGGAGCTTAAAAGAGTTGTTGTTACAGGACTAGGTGCGCTTACTCCAATTGGAAATACTGTTCCAGAATTCTGGAAAAGTTTGATTAATGGGGTAAGCGGCGCCGCTCCTATAACGCACTACGATCCTGAAAAATTTCGTACAAAGTTTGCCTGTGAAGTTAAGAACTTCAATCCGGAAGACTTTTTGGAGAAAAAAGAAGCTCGTAAATTAGATCCATTTGTTCATTATGCAATCGCTGCATCTGACGAGGCTATTAAAGATGCTGGCTTAGACTTCCCAACTCTCGATACTAATCGAATTGGGGTGATCTGGGGTTCTGGTATTGGTGGTTTAAAAACCTTTACCGATGAAGTCGTGAACTTCGCAAATGGAGATGGAACTCCACGGTTCAATCCGTTTTTCATTCCTAAAATGATTCTGGACATCGCTCCTGGCCATATTTCAATAAGACATGGCTTGCGAGGTCCGAATTTTTCTACTGTTTCTGCTTGCGCTTCTTCTACCAATGCGCTGATCGATGCATTTAACTATATCCGATTGGATATGGCTGATATTATTGTTTCAGGAGGTTCAGAAGCAATTATTAATGAAGCAGGCATGGGTGGTTTCAATGCTATGCATGCACTTTCTACACGAAATGATGATCCAACAACCGCTTCCCGACCTTTTGATAAAGACCGAGATGGTTTTGTTGCAGGTGAAGGTGCAGGAAGTATTATTTTAGAAGAATTAGAGCATGCACTAGCAAGAGGTGCTAAAATTTATGCCGAACTTGTGGGTGGTGGTATGAGTGCTGATGCAAATCATATAACTGCACCACATCCTGAAGGTCTTGGCGCTAAACTAGTTATGACCAATGCGCTAAGAGATGCTCATATGGCCCCTTCTGATATTGATTATATTAATGTTCACGGCACTTCAACTCCTCTTGGAGATATAAGCGAAGTAAAAGCAATTCTTGATATGTTTCAGGAAGATGCTTTCAAACTAAATATAAGCTCAACAAAATCAATGACAGGCCACCTTCTGGGTGCTGCAGGAGCCGTTGAAGCAATTGCAGTAATTCTTTCTGTACAAAATGACATTATTCCACCAACAATAAATCATTTTACAGATGACCCAAATTTTGATTCAAGATTAAATTTCACATTTAATAAGGCTCAAAAACGTACCGTAAATGCTGCCTTGAGCAATACTTTCGGCTTTGGAGGACACAATGCTTCTGTGATCTTCAAAAAATACAAGGCCTGATCATCTTAGTCATTAATTTTCCTTACAGTTTCTCTTTAAACCTGTATATTAGTTAGTATCAATTTGATTTAAGGTCATTAATGCCATTTTCAAGAATCTATAAACTCTACTTTTCGCCAAATCGCAAGTACATAAGATCTTTAGAGAACTTATTGGGATATGTTCCTGGAAATTTACGACTCTATCGTATGGCTTTCAGGCACCGTTCTGTTGCTGTTGAGGTTAAAAACGGAGCTAAAAACAGTAACGAACGACTTGAATTTTTAGGGGATGCTATATTAGGGTCAGTAGTAGCTGAGTTGTTATTTAAAATGTATCCCTATAAAGACGAAGGTTTTTTAACTGAAATGCGATCAAAAATAGTGAGCCGATCAAACCTGAACCAGCTGGCTAAACGTCTTGGCCTCGATGAACATATTGAATTTGATAACAAAGTACTGGGTCATAACAATAAACAAGGCTCTCTCTTAGGAGATACTTTTGAAGCGATGATTGGCGCTGTTTATATGGATAAGGATTATAATTTTACAAGAAATTTTCTTCTAAAACGCATAATTAAACCACATATTGACATCCATACCCTCGAACTTACTGAAACTAATTTCAAAAGCAAGCTAATTGAGTGGTGTCAGCGCCATGGAAAAGATATCACTTTTGAAATAATACCCAATGAAGAGGGAGAAAATACCAAGCTCTTTACAATCAGGGTAAATGTGGATGGAGAAAGTTGTGCCATTGGCCGAGATTATAACAAAAAGAACGCAGAAAAGTTGGCAGCAGAAAAGGCCTGCGAGTTCTTACATATTTAGGGAAATGATCAGAATTTTTAAAAATGCTAGTGCAATTTTATTCCTGATCTATAGTTTGATGGTATTTATTGCTGCCATGATACTCGTCTTTCCATTTATTCTGATCAGTTCCATACTATTTAAAGAAAAACAAGCTCAGGATATCATTTTTCTCTTTCTTAAACTTTGGGCATGGATCTTTTCAATAGCATGCTTCTTTCCCATCAAAATCAGGGGATACAAACACAAAAATCAGGATAAAGCCTATATATATGTATGCAACCATAATTCATATTTAGACGCAATTACCGTTGTAATTAGTATTTCAGGTTCAGTAAAGCCTTTGGGCAAAATTGAAATGGTTAAAACTCCAATCTTTGGGATGATCTATAAGAGAATTGTAGTTTTGATTGATAGGAAAAATAAAGAAAGTCGTGCACGTAGTGTTGAAGAATTGAAGATTGACCTTGCCAGGGGACAATCAATTCTGATATTCCCGGAAGGTACAATGAACAAAACTGAAGCAAACCTATCCGACTTTTATGATGGAGCATTCAGGCTTGCTATTGAAACTCAAACAGATATAGCACCTATGGTTATATTAAATGCAAGAAACCTCCTCCCAAGGGCAAACCCACTTAGTGTAAAGCCAGGATTGATTACCTGTATTTTTGATGAACCGGTATCCGTAGCTGGGCTTCAAGCAGAAGACTTGGAAGATTTAAAAGCTAAGGTTAGAAAGCGAATGGAGAATTTAATGAAAAATTCAATTTAATATTTTAACTTCTTCTCAGTCAAGTCTTTAGCCTTTGGCAATGGAGGCAAACTTCTGAGTCCCTTGGGGCGACCTGAATTGTTAAATGTTTGAAGTGACCTTTTAAGATAGTTGATCAGGGCATATTCATCCCAGGTAGATAATGATTCATAATCTGGACGAAATGCAATCATGAAATTTTTCAGATCAAGGCTGTCCAATCCGGTAATGTTTCGCACAGTATAGGCATTAAACCTGCGATCAACCTCCGATTGACGCAGCTCATTCGTATAATAGGAATTAAATCTGCGTGCCTGTTTGGGTGTTTTACCAACAAGCTCATAAATTGCAGTAAGTGGCTGAAAAATATAGGCTAACCAGGGAGGTTTTCCGGCATAATAGGAACCTTTTTTTCGGTATTGATCTTTTATTTCATCGAGCTCCTGCTTTTTACTTTGGCCCTGAACCATCACTTCTGAAAGCTTAATTACAGGCTGAAGCCTCAGAACAAGATCAGAAAGATCAGGCAGAACAAGGATCAGTTCGGTATATCCCGATTTTGAAAAATTAAGCGTGTCGCCCTTTAAAGCTGGTATTCTAAACAGCCCATATTCATCACTTTGGCTGATTCGCTTCGTTCTTTTATTAAGAATAAACACATTTGAAAGTTTTGATACGCCAGATTTTTCGATGATTAGACCCCTTACAGCAGGTTCCTGAGCATACAAAAATTTATTTGCAGACCCAATAAATTGCATAGCAAGCAGAAATACAATAAGAACCTGTTTCATCTGTTTCAAAATTAGCAAAACATAGGCTGGGATTACCTAAAATAATGTTAAATAGCGTAATTAATTGGCTTTATGCCTTTCCAATTAAATCTTATCTTTGCCAAATGATTAAATCCATGACAGGCTATGGTTTGGCTACTAATGATTTTGCCCACGCAAAATATACGGTTGAGATCAAATCATTGAACAGTAAGTTCCTGGAACTTTCTTTAAAAATTCCGAAGGCATTTTCTGATAAAGAATTTTTATTAAGAAATGAATGTACCAGGCAAATTGAACGCGGGAAGGTAAATATTAGTATCAATATTGAATATGCAGAAACTACATTAAAAACCTCCAGCATTAATCAGCCATTACTCAGGCATTATTATGCTCAGCTCAAGGAATCTGCAGACGCCTTAGGTGATACGGGTAGCAACCTGTTTCAAATGGCACTGAACTTCCCAGAAGTTGTTCAGTATTCGGTTGATGAATTAAGCGAAGACGAATGGAAAACAGTTTATAAAACTTTTGAACAGGCAGTAGTCAATTTTCAAAATTTCAGGCAGGATGAAGGAGGCGTTTTGAAGCTAGACCTGATTCTGCGGATAACAAACATAATGGAAGGGATGAGGCTAGTTTCAGAACAGGAGCCGCTACGTATTCCATCCATAAAAGATCGTTTAAATCAGTTTCTAGAAGATGCTGTTGGAAAAGAGAACATCGATCATAATCGCTTTGAACAGGAGTTGATCTATTTTATCGACAAGTTGGATATCACTGAAGAAAAAACCCGCTTAAAAAGTCATTGCGATTACTTTATTACTGCACTTCAAGATAAAGATGCAAACGGAAAAAAATTAGGATTTATTTCACAGGAAATAGGACGCGAGATTAATACAATGGGCTCAAAGGCCAATGATGCTAAAATGCAGCAGATTGTTGTGGGCATGAAAGAAGAACTGGAAAAGATCAAGGAACAATTATTAAACGTATTGTAAGGTTGTAAGTTGTAGGTTATAAGTAGTAGGTTGTAGGTTATAAGTTGTAGGTTATAGGTTATAGGTTGTAGGTTATAGGTAAACTAAACTTAATGCTCATTACTTAAAACTTAATACTTAGTACTTAAAACTTATTACCTATTACTTATTACCTATTACTTAGTACTTAAAACTTATTACTCATT
>CANKAT010000065.1 GCA_947479815.1 Sphingobacteriaceae bacterium | reverse complement strand
ATAGCAGTTGAAGACCTAACAGGTTATCCATCCATTCTTGGCGGAAGGGTCAAAACTCTCCATCCAAAAGTATTTGGCGGAATTTTAAACCGCAGAGAGAATAAAGAAGATCAGGTACAGATCGCAGAATACGAAATACCTGAGATCGACCTCGTAATTGTAGATCTATATCCTTTTGAAGAAACGGTAAACTCTGGTGCAAGTCAAGAAGACATTATTGAAAAGATAGATATTGGTGGTATCTCTTTAATACGAGCTGCAGCAAAGAACTTTAATGACGTAGTAATCATAGCCTCAAAGGATGATTATAAAACATTGAGTGCTATTCTTTCTGAAAATGGCGGATATACCTCTTTAAGTCATCGTAAATCATTTGCACGCCAAGCATTTAACATTTCATCACATTACGATACTGCGATATTTAATTATTTCAATCAGGAAGATCCATTAACTGTATTTAAATACAGTGAGCAAAAAGTAAGCACCCTGCGTTATGGAGAAAATCCACACCAGAAAGGCGTTTTTTATGGGAATTTAGATTCGATGTTTGAAAAACTCAATGGCAAAGAACTATCCTACAATAATCTAGTGGATGTGGATGCAGCTGTAGCGCTGATCGATGAATTTGAAACTCCAACATTTGCCATTTTAAAACATACCAATGCTTGTGGCATAGCTTCAAGCGATTCTATTCTGAATGCATGGAAAACTGCATTAGCCTGCGATCCGGTTTCGGCCTTTGGAGGTGTATTAATCTGTAATCGTGAAATTGATGAAGAAACTGCAAAGGAAATAAGTAATTTGTTTTTTGAAGTCTTAATCGCCCCATCATTTGACGAGAGCGCAAAACAATTATTATCAGGGAAAAAGAATCGTATACTATTAAAAAGAAATAATGTAAAGCTTCCTTCAAAGCAATTCAAAACATTATTAAATGGCGTAATTGAACAGGATAAAGATCTTTTAATGGAAACTGCAGATCAAATGGTTGCGGTTACAAAATGCAAGCCAACACAAGAGCAATTAAATGATTTGGTTTTTGCCAACAAAATAGTTAAACACACCAAATCAAATACCATCGTACTTGCAAAAGATGGCCGTTTAATTTCAAGTGGTGTGGGACAAACTTCAAGGGTTGATGCATTGCAGCAGGCGATAGTCAAAGCAAAAGCATTTAATTTCAGTATTGAAGGAAGTGTAATGGCATCCGATGCCTTCTTCCCATTCCCGGATTGCGTTGAAATTGCAGCTGAGGCAGGTGTGGTAATGATTTTACAGCCCGGAGGATCAATAAAAGATCAAGAATCTATTGATATGGCAAACAAAAAGGGTGTTGGAATGGTTACCACTGGTATCAGACACTTTAAACATTAATAAATAGTAATTATTTTGATAATGAACTGCCATCATCATAATAATCATTCACAAAAAGAGCTTATCTTAGCAAAGTTTTTACCACTTTAAAAAATAAGAATGGGATTATTTAATTGGTTTACACAAGAGATTGCCATTGACCTTGGCACCGCAAATACGCTTATCATACATAATGATAAAGTGGTAGTTGATGAACCATCAATTGTAGCTTTTGATCGAACCACCAATAAGGTTATTGCAATTGGTAAGCAAGCCATGCAAATGGAAGGAAAAACGCATGATAATATCCGGACAGTAAGACCACTTAAAGATGGTGTAATTGCCGATTTCAATGCTGCTGAATACATGATTCGCGGAATGATCAAAATGATCAATAACGGCAAAGGTTGGTTTTTCCCTTCTTTACGTATGGTAATCTGCATCCCATCTGGTATTACAGAGGTTGAAAAACGTGCGGTTCGAGATTCTGCCGAGATCGCAGGTGCCAAAGAAGTTTACCTGATCCATGAGCCTATGGCTGCAGCGGTAGGTATCGGAATAGATGTGGAAGAACCAATGGGAAATATGATCATTGATATTGGTGGTGGTACCACAGAGATAGCAGTTATTGCCCTTTCCGGAATTGTGTGTGATCAATCTATCCGTGTGGCCGGAGATAACTTTGATAGTGATATCGTTCAATATATCCGCAGGCAACATAATATTATGATCGGTGATCGTACCGCAGAAAAGATTAAAATTGAAGTTGGTGCTGCATTGCCTGAACTTTCAGATCCACCCGCAGATTTTGCTGTACAAGGTCGCGACTTAATGACTGGAGTTCCAAAGCAAATCACCGTTTCTTATACTGAAATAGCACATTGCTTGGATAAATCCATATCTAAGATTGAAGAGGCAATATTAAAAGCGCTAGAGATTACCCCTCCTGAACTTTCAGCAGATATTTATCAGACAGGAATTTATTTAACCGGTGGAGGAGCATTATTGCGTGGCCTTGATAAAAGAATATCTTCAAAAACAAAGTTACCTGTTCATGTTGCCGAAGACCCATTGCGCGCGGTAGTTCGTGGTACAGGAATAGCACTGAAGAATATTGGGAATTTTAAATTTTTATTGCAGTAGGTTTTAAGTATTAAGTAGTAAGTATTAAGTAGTAAGTATTAAGTAGTAAGTATTAAGTAGTAAGTATTAAGTATTAAGTAGTAAGTAGTAAGTATTGAGATAGATTCTGCTTCATTTCAAACCAGCACTTCAGACTTCAGACTTCATACTTCATACCTCAGACTTCATACCTCAGACAACAGACAACAGACAACAGACAACAGACAACTGATAACTGATAACTGATAACTGACAACAGACAACCTATCCCATGCGTAACCTCTGGCTTTTCATCGGTAAATACAACGCATTTTTTCTATTGATCATTTTTTTTACTATTTCCTTGATTCTTCTGGTTAAGCATAATTCCTTCCAGCGTGCACGTGTTTGGAATTCATCAAACCAACTGGTTGGCCAATCTTATGAACAGGTAAATGAAATCAACAGTTATCTGAAACTCGGCAAAATCAATGACAGCCTAGCTGCAGAAAATGCCAAACTCAGAAACCAGTTGGCTACATCCTTTAGTAGTGACAGCATTAAACAGGTAGCAGTTCGAGATACCACCCTGAAACAGCAATATACCTATACTGTTGCTAGAGTCATCAATAACTCTGTGCATCAAAAGAATAATTATCTGACCATCAACCGTGGCTCAAAACATGGTATTAGCAAGGGAATGGGTGTTACTTCCGCTAAAGGAATTGTAGGCATTGTACTTAATGTAAATGAGAATTTTTCTACCATTCGCTCCTTACTTCATTCTGAAACAAAAGTAAGTGCAAATGTGAATGGCAGTATTGGCTCATTAGTTTGGGGAGAAGGAAATTATGATCCCAGATTTGCCTATTTAAAAGATATTCAAAGTCACCTAAGTATAAAAAAAGGAAATAGAGTAGTTACATCCGAATTTTCTATGTTTCCAGAGGGAACTGCTATTGGTTATGTGGCAGCAACACGAACCAGGGAAGGCGACAATTCACTTGATATTAAAATAAAATTGAATACAGATTTTGCAACCTTAGAATATGTCTATGTGATAAACAATATTTTATCCGCACAGCAATTGTCTTTAGAAGCTCAAAATAAAATTGAATAATGGTACGAGTAGTAATAAGCAATAGTATCCGTTTTCTTTTACTGATGGCCACACAGGTATTTCTACTTAAAAATATTGGCTATTATAACCTCAGCGTACCCTATCTGTACATACTTTTTATTTTAGTTCTTCCATTTGGAATACCCAATACACTACTCTTCTTACTTGCTTTTTTCACCGGATTAACCATTGATTTTTACTATGATTCTCTAGGGCTAAATGCAGCTGCATGCACAATAATGGCATTTGTAAGGATTATCTTCATTAACTTAACTGTTCAAAGAGATGGCTTTGACAATGAACCCGAGCCGAGTCTTGGTATCATGGGCTTTCAATGGTTTATTTTTTATGCATTTATTCTGACCTTTTCTCATCATTTTATTCTGTTCACTTTCGAAAATTTTAAATTTTCAGAATTTGGATATACCTTAATTCGTATACTCATGAGTACGCTATTCACCGTTTCGCTGATGCTCATCACAGAATTTGCCTTCTTCCAAAAAAAACTACGTTAACACCAATAATATACCCTCCACATATTTATTGAATTTGCACAGAAAATAACGATTCGAACCGTAAGCATCAACGAAAGCATAAAATTGATACCGAGTCAGAAAAATATCCGGCTTCAACACAATTCTTTATTACTTTTGTATTTAATAAAAGAATCTTGCTGAAGATGCTTTCACTTCTCATTAAGCCAATGAACAATAGTAATGGATAAAGCGGGAATAATACATAATTTCATAAAGGCTAATGAATAGTTTTTTTGCCAGAAAGTTTGTAGTTCAGGGAATATTCATCGCTTTAATAGCGGTTCTGATTACCCGATTGTTTTATATTCAGGTAATCAGTGATGAATATATTCTTTCTGCAGAGAATAATGTAATCAGGCGCTTACCCATCTACCCTGCTCGAGGTGTCATTTTAGACCGATATGAAAAGATCCTGGTACAAAATGAGCCTGTTTACGACCTAATGATTATCCCCCGTGAGGTAAAGGCATTCGATACACTTGAATTCTGTAAGCTGATCGGAATTGATTTAGCCGGCTTTCATAAACGTTTTAAAAAAGCTCGGACCTACTCCCCGTATAAGGCATCAATATTTGAAAAACAATTGTCTGTTCAGATATATGGCTCCTTTCAGGAAAAACTAATCAATTTTCCTGGTTTTTTTGTTCAGAACCGCACCGTTCGCCGTTATCCTGATAGTATTGCTGCCCATTTTCTTGGCTATATTGGTGAAGTCAATCAAAAAGTAATCGAAAAATCGAAGGGATTCTATAGTCAGGGTGATTATCATGGCATTACAGGAATTGAAAAATCATATGAAGAATTATTAAGAGGACAACGTGGCGTTCAAAACCTCATGGTGGATGCACTGAACAGACCCAAAGGGAATTATGCGAATGGTAAATATGATACTATCGCAGTATCGGGTGAGCACATGATTTCTTCACTCGATAAAGAACTTCAAAAATTTGGCGAACAGTTGATGCAAAATAAAATTGGCAGTATCGTAGCAATTGAACCTTCAACAGGAGAAATTCTATCATTTGTAAGCAGTCCGGCTTATGACCCTAACTTGATGGTTGGCAGAAAGCGCGGAAACAATTATATGGCGCTATTAAATGACAAGTACAAGCCCATGTTTGTTCGGCCGATCCAGGCTGAATACCCCCCAGGATCCATATTTAAAGTTGTAAATGCGCTGGTTGCACAGCAGTTTAGACTGATCAATGAAAATACTTATTTCTTTTGCCCAGGAGGGTATCGTTACGGCAGAAAAGGCTTTATGGGATGTACCCACGTACATGGATCGATCAACCTTAAAAACTCTATTACTGAATCGTGCAATACCTATTATGGCTATGCATATAGCAGAATGATTGATCATTCAGGTATGCGCTCGGTTAATGCCTTTAAAAGATGGAGGAAAGCTGTTTCTGCATTTGGCATTGGAACTGCGCTTGGAATTGATCTTCCAGGAGAACGAAATGGTTTACTACCCACTGATGAGCTGTATACCAAACGATTCAAAAATGACCAATGGGGATCAGCTTATACCATATCTCTTTCTATCGGACAAGGAGAACTGGGTATTACTCCATTACAAATGGCCAATGTGATGGCCATTGTAGCCAATCGTGGGTTCTTTTATAAACCACATTTAATTAAGGCCATTGGGAGTAAAAAAGTTATTAAAAAGGAATACCTACAAAAGAACAATGCAGGTATCGATTCAAAATATTTTAATGTAGTGATCGATGGAATGAGTGCTGTGGTAAATCAACCCAGTGGTACCGCCTGGTATTCAAAGATCGAAGATATAGAAATGTGTGGCAAGACCGGAACTGTACAAAATCCACATGGGCAAGACCATTCTGTATTTGTTGCTTTTGCTCCACGGGATAATCCAAAAATCGCTATCGCTGTAATTATTGAAAATGCTGGATTCGGTGCAACTTGGTCAGCACCAATAGCCAGCTTAATGGTTGAAAAATATATAAAAAAGACAATTAGTAGGCCACAGGTCTATGTAGACCGTTTACTGCAAGCCAATTTATTGCCAGGCGCTATAGAATTTTCGTCTGCATCCAAGAAAATTAAAAGCGATAATATCAGTTCAACTACTAACACAAACGAAAAGGCAAACCCAGTAATTAGAACTAATGAATAATCAACGTAGCCTCTTTTTTAATGTGGATTGGTTTGTCATCTTAACCTATATTGTTTTATGCGTTATTGGATGGTTCAATATTCATGCAGCGGTTTATGATCCACTAAATCCAACTATTTTAGATCTAGATACGAATTATGGTAAACAACTGATTTTTATTATTTCGGCCATAATCATTGGCTTTGCCATACTCTTGTTAGACAGCAAGTTCTTTACTACTTTTTCTCCTATATTTTATGCAATAACAATCATTCTACTTATCCTGGTGCTCCTAATTGGACGGAATGTTGGTGGCAATCAGGCTTGGATACCCATAGGAAGCTTCAGGCTCCAACCTTCTGAATTTGCGAAATTTGCTACCTGCCTTCTCCTTGCTCGGTATCTCAGTTCAGGAACAATAAAAGTACAGGAAATTAGGACACAGCTAGTAGCAGCTTTTATCATTCTATTACCAACGGTACTCATACTCTTGCAACCGGATGCAGGATCGGCTTTAACCTTTAGTTCATTAATACTATTGCTTTACCGTGAAGGACTTTCAGGATACTTTCTAGTGATCGAAGGTCTTTCCATTTTACTTTTCGTTCTGACCGTTCTTTACAATAAATACATTGTACTCGCTGGCATTATTGTATTTGCAGGAATTATTTTCTATTACTATCGCAAAAATAAAAAAATGATTACGGTAACGGGGTTTGGTGTTCTCTTTTCAATCTTGTTTATATTTTCAGTCGATTATGTCTATACCCAGATCCTGAAACCTCATCAAAGAAATCGCATAGATTTAATTCTTGGAAAAGTAGACGACCCCCGTGGAATAGGATATAACCTGAATCAATCTAAAATTGCGATTGGCTCTGGAGGTATTTGGGGAAAGGGTTATCTACAGGGAACACAAACTAAATATAATTTTGTACCCGAACAGAGTACAGATTTTATATTTTGTACTGTTGGTGAAGAGTGGGGATTTATTGGATGCTTTTTTGTTATCGGGCTTTACCTGTTCCTACTCATACGAATTATAAATATTGCTGAGCGACAGCGATCTTCATTTGCAAGAATCTACGGATATGGAGTGGCATCCATTTTATTTTTTCATATTTTCATTAATATTGGAATGACTATCGGGCTGATTCCTGTGATTGGGATTCCGTTGCCGTTTCTAAGTTACGGTGGTTCATCGCTATGGAGCTTTACCATCCTGCTCTTTATCCTACTAAAATTCGACTCAAACCGTATGGGTATTATTTAGTAAACCGACGATTCAGAATTTCATAAAATTTATCTGCAACATCCTGTTTTTCTGCCCAACTATTTTTTGCAGCATAGTTTTGTTTAAGGAAATTATCAGCCGCTTCAAAGCTATCGAAACGATCCAGCAACTCTATTGCTTCAGTATAGGCAAGACTATACCCATTAAAAAGATCTCTAACAAACTGAAGCTTATCATTCAAGCTGATCAATCCTTTTAGGTCTTTAGATTGCCTTTGGTTAAATTGACTGGATACCGTATTTGGAGAAGATTGGGTAGATAAAATCTCATTTAGGGTAAGTGGCTGTTGTATCTCCTCTTCAACAAGAGAAACTGGCTCGAATTCAATTGTATCAACTTGAACCACTTCAACAGATTCTTCAGAAATTAAAGGCGGCAGGTTTTCCAACTCATCCAAAATACCAATCTGAACATCAGATTCTGGTTCTTCAATTACTTTTAACAGTGTTTTTTCATTAATTACCCGTAATTCTTCTTCCGTTAGCGGGCGATCATATAACTCATCCGTATTTTTATCTTCAAAATCAAAAGAAACAACACTTTCATTTTCTATGCTGAACTTCCAATCGGGTTTACTCAGCTCTTCCACAAATTCTACAACTTCATCATTTTCTAAATCATTTAAATAATTCTCCTCTTCCTGTAATTCATTTCGCTCAGGAACCCTAACTATGATTTTTTCATCTTTGAATTCAGAAACCATGGTTTCTTGTATGATTTCTCTAGAGGCTGCATTTAATTTTAAAAGTATTGAGATGTGTTCTGAAAGAAAATTAGCACTCGCAGCAAAAAGCTCCAATTCAAGCTCATTTAAATTATCCGGATTTTGAGAGAGATATTCAAATTGTTCATTGAGCTCAGAAATAATACCTCCAACTTTCTTAAAAATTTCTTTCTTATTCATCATCATTTTAAAAATGGGTTTTTGGCCTCAGATCAGCCCAAAAATGGCGCTGAGAAGCATTGCGCTTATACAAATATAAGGACATTTATCTAGAACTGGGACTAAATTTTAATCTCTTACACCATCAATCCGGTAGAAATTTCAGATATTAGTTGCCAGAAAAAAGCAGGGAAAAGAGCAGAATGTTATTCAGTGAACATAATTTCAAACAAAGAAAAGAACTAGGTGGTAGCATTGAAGTTATTTGCGGTTCCATGTTTTCTGGAAAGACAGAAGAACTGATCAGAAGGCTACGCCGGGCGCAAATAGCCAAACTCAACGTCGAAATCTTTAAGCCCAAAACAGATACCCGTTATGATGAAAACTCTGTAGTTTCTCATGACCTCAATTCTATCCATTCTACCCCAGTTGAAAATGCAGCCTCCATACTTCTATTAGGAGCAAATACTGAAGTGGTTGGAATTGATGAAGCCCAGTTTTTTGATGATGAACTACCTGATGTTTGTAATAAGCTAGCAAACAGAGGAATACGTGTAGTAATTGCAGGTCTTGATATGGACTTCCAGGGAAAGCCTTTTGGGCCTATGCCCGCATTAATGTCAATTGCTGAACTAGTAACTAAGGTACATGCAGTTTGTGTTCAATGCGGTGGACCGGCAACTTACTCATTCCGCACGGCTACAAGTGAATCAAAAATTCTTTTGGGTGAAAAAGAAAGTTATGAACCACGCTGCAGAATCTGCTATACTAGTATTGGTTAAAGATCAGCCCCACTGATACTTGAATGCCCAAAATCTTATTCTTACTGCCATCTGCTAACTATTTTTCATGAAAAATTCTGATTCAATTTGAAACTTAGGAATTCGACTGTTACGTATATCATAAAAAAACAGTTCCTATTTTTTTATGATACACAGTTAATATTAGTTCGCATTCTTATCCTTAATAGTTGAGCTTATGAAGAATATTGTATTAGTACTTTTTACCATTTGCTTTCTGGTGATCATTGCTGCAAGTTGTAGTAAAAGTGATATTCAAAGCACTCCGGAGTTAAGCTACCCCGCCATAAAGGCTGCATTCGGAGAAAATATTGATCTGAATAATTTGATCAATTATTCAGGGCAAATTAAACCTGCTTATATACTAAAAGATAATACTGGATCTAACCCAATAACCAATGCCAAGGCAACCTTAGGGAGAGTTCTGTTCTATGACAAAAGTTTAAGTGTCAACAATTCAATATCATGCTCCAGTTGTCATAAACAAGAGTTTGCATTTAGTGATTCTGCCTTGGTAAGTAGTGGAATTCTCGGCGGTAGAACTACAAGACATTCTATGAGACTTGTAAATTCAAGATTCGCTTCAGAGAAAAAATTTTTCTGGGATGAACGGGCAGCAAGTCTTGAAATTCAAACAACCCAACCTATGATGGATCATTCCGAAATGGGATTTAGTGGTCAGAATGGGCGACCAGCTTTTAGTACTTTACTGACCAAACTACAAGGGATAGCCTATTACAATGAACTATTTAAATTTGCCTATAATGACCTTAATGTTACAGAATCACGTCTACAGGAATGCCTTGCACAATTTATCAGAAGCATTCAGTCATTCGATTCTAAATATGATGTAGGCAGGGCGCTGGTTACAAACGACAATCAAAATTTCTCAAATTTTACTGCCGAAGAAAACTCGGGAAAGAGTTTATTCCTAACACCTGCAGTGATTGGTGAAAATTCAAGTAGAATTGGAGGTGGTGTTGGATGCAATGCTTGTCATAATGCCCCTGAATTTGACATCGACCCTAATTCCAGAAATAATGGGATCATAGGCGTGATTAATAGTACAAACAGAGATTTGACGGTTACACGAGCCCCTTCATTAAGAGACTTAACTCGGGTTGGAGGAAGGGTGAACAGTCCGATGATGCATACCGGAGCAAACCGATCATTAAGGGCAGTAATCAACCACTATAATACTATTTCATTAAATCAAAATCAAAACCCGAACCTGGATGCAAGACTGGCACCGAACAGAATTGGACAGGATTTAAATCTAACTGAGACTGAAATAAGTGCGCTTGTTGCTTTTCTACAAACACTTTCTGGAACCAACGTTTATATTGATAAAAAATGGAGTAATCCTTTTCTCTAAACTCTTAATTTAATGGGCAAAGGATATTCTATTTAGAGATAATCATCTTTAATGTTTTCTCTTGGCCATCGAACAACATTTGATAGAAATAAATTCCGGGGTTTAATCCTGTAAGATCGGCGCTGATGTGATAAGAACCTTTTTCTAAACTTCCATCAAATAGATCTTTGACTGCTTGTCCTGCTGAATTATAAAGAGCGAGTGAAACCAGTCCGGCTTTAGCGATAACAAATTCAATGCTGCTTTGATCAGTAGCTGGGTTAGGATAATTTTGTTGTAAAACAAAGCCATTTTCTGGTAATTCTGAGGTTTTTACGTTTAACTCATCATACTTTTTTTGAGCAGAAGCAGCTACTATTTGCAAATCGGCTAGGTTATCACCAGCTAACAAAGCAAATGCAACTTTTACCGAACCATTCGCAGGAATGGTATAGGGTCCATATCCTGAAACAAACATAACATCATAACCATTTCCGGCATTTTCACCAAGACTTAATGCCTTAATACCGCTTGATAGGGTTAGATATTTCTCTGCCAGGCTGAACCCATTTCCAGTTTGAAGCGGATCACCTAAAACCTGCGCACTTAAAGGGTAATACAGAGGCTGCACATCCGAATTCAAGAGTTTAACACCGGCATAGGGTGTAGAGCCAAATTTACCATAAACATATCCCAGTCTGCTATTTATATCGTATTTTGTAATGTCAGTTCCATAAGAATCTACGTCCCAATCGGTAAAAAGTCCGGCATAAATACCATTCAATACCGCGTTACCAGTATTTCTAATTTCATATTCAGCAAGAACATATTTATCATCGGGTGATGAAGCAAAAGCCTTTATATTATGCTTGACATCTAAGTTTAGTCGAGCTGAATTTCCTGAATCATCAAATTCTGAACGACTTAAAAATGCAGCAGAGGGATCAGCCTCCTTATAAACAACCTTCTTTTTAATAAAATGTTCGTCAGAGCCACCACTATCATTTCTGGTATTATTTGAAACTTTGCTGGCCGACATTCCGATCATTAGAGAAGATTCAAATAATAAGGGATCATTCTTATAAATAAATCCCAATCCGATTTTAGAACCCTGATCAGTATATCCGATACGGCCATTACTACTAATAGTTGTGGAAACCTGATTGACTTCAATATTCAGATAGTCTAAAGCCACCCGAATCTGAAATTTTTCACTCTCAGCATAAGTGCTCCCGGAAGAATAAGATATCATCAAATCAACCAGCGAGTTTTCAGGAATTCCAGTTTTTACAAAAATCCGAAATGGGCCAACCATGGTCTTTAATTCCTTGGTAGCCATATTGCCAATTAAAAGCTCCTTATCAATGATTTGAATAGTTGGATTGTCGGAACTTAATTTAGCTAAAACCCCTGTTACGGGCGATAAGACATTTTTGAGATCAAAGAAAACTCTTAATGTGTCTCCTGAAGGTCTGTTTCCCCTACCCTTATCTAATACTGTAATATTTTGATATCTAATTGCAGGTACGGTTTCAGTGAGGGCACGAAAAACATTTAAACGACCTTTGCCAAGGTTACCAGAGAATAAGGGATTAGTAAGGTCAATATTATCAGAGGTAACTATCAGTTGTTCCTTTACCTGCAGCATATCAAAAAGTGGGAACCTTGACCTAAGCAATGCTGCTGCACTTGCAACTAGTGGGGTAGCAAGAGAGGTTCCTTTTGCTACAGTATATTTATTTCCATTAGCAGTTGTATAGACCTCTCCGGGTGCAGAAATTGAAATATGGCTCCCATAATTTGAAAAACTACTTTTACGATCATTCATATCCACTCCAGCTACAACCATAACTCCCTTATAATTGGCAGGGTATTCCGGAACTATCGAATTAGAATTTCCTGCGGCAACAATCACTAGGCAGCCTTTGGATAGCGCATAATTGATCACATCCTGACCAAAAACACCGCCTCCAAGACCACCCCATGAGCAATTAATAATATGTGCTCCATTATCTGCGGCATATTTAATGCCCTCATACCCTTTGTAAATAGTATACCCATTATTGTCGGCACCTGCCTTTACGATCAAAAGTTTAGCGTTTGATGCAATACTTGCAATCCCAATACCATTATTAGAAATCGCTGATGCCATGCCACTTACCCGAACCCCATGATCAGCACTATCACTTTTCACATCCGGATCATTATCCTCAAGCAGCGTACTAAAACTTGCACCAACCAAATCCTTGCCCGGAAGTAGCAGGTTGGCTTTTAGATCTTCATGGTCCATATCCGAACCCGAATCAACAATTGCAATAACAGTATTGGATGAGTTTTTGATCAAATCCCAAGATTGTTCTGCTTTTATTTGTTTAAGAAAATTTTGGTATCCTCCAGTATAGAGTGGATCATTCGGGATAAAAGAAGTGTGATAAATATAACTTGGCTCTGCGTATTCAATCATTCCATTGGCAAGCACCTCATTAATGACCTCAACAATCCCTTTTTTCGAATTATAATTAAACTCAAATACACGATCAAGCCCTATAGAATCAACTGCTGGTATTTCTAATGGAAGCTGCCCAGATTTTAACAATAAAGCATCTTTAAATACCTGATTAACCCGATTGATATCAGCAGATTTTAGCTTCAAACTATTTAAACCAAATACAGATGTTGCAGATCGTATTTCAGTAGCTGAAACACCTTTGCGGAATTTAATAATGATCGTATTGGGTAAATAATCTTTTGCAGTAATTCCTTTCGGCAATTTAAAACTTCTGGGATTATCTGTTTGAGGGCTATCCTTCCCAAATACTGCCAGAGAGGTAAATAAAAATAATAGCAGTAAAAATCTTTTCATTCAGGAATATTTGCTAAAATTAATAAAATGAGGCAATATTTGATCCATATTCTGATTCCTAAGCAATCAATAATAATGAGACTCGTTTTATCTTAATATTAACATACAAAAACTTGGGGAATTAGCGTATGAATCTATCACTAGTACATCAAAACAAACCGTAATTAACGGTATGCAATAAAGAAATACTAAATAATATCTGACTATGAAGCGATGAAATTTTACTTAAAAATAGTTATTCTGATTAGATTATTTTAAATCTAACAACCTTATTATCCTCCCATAGACAAATCGCTTTACCATTATCCAATGCATAAACTCTAGGAGATATTCCATTTCCAATTTCAGTAATTTGCTTTGAATTCATATTCATTACGCTAATCTTTTTACTTTCTTGCCATGCAACATACACACTGTTCAGATTTTGGGTCATACTAACATCCCTGCCCTGTGCCAGCTTTAGTTCGGCCTGATTTTCGGTCCAATAATATACATCTCCATTTCGTCGCCAGGCTGCAGACACCTTTCCAGATTTATTAACCGCTAAACTTCCACCATCCATAGGGCAAGCATTTAGTTGCCAGGTGCCATTTCCAGATTTAACCGGATCAATAAATGATTTTCCATGATTAGTTGAAACAGCATAATATATATCTCTTGAACCCATAAACCAGTTACGAAAACCAATTACCACCCGGCCATTGCTTGCTACGATATTGGGTTTACAGCATTCACAAACATGTTTATCAGGTGATTTGTATACTAATTTATTAGTATTCCATTGTTGAGATTTGGAATTTAAGGATGAGAAATAAATAGTATTGGACCCACCCTCCCTGATATCAAGCCATGTTGCGTAAAAATTATCGTTCTTATCTGAGGCAAGAGCCATAAGGCCCTCAACTGCAGAGCCTTGAACGTCATTAACATTAGTTACTTCTGTCCAACTACCTTTTGAATGTTTAAGTAAATAAGAATGTATTATTCCATTCTTATCAATTGCAGTTATCAAACTCCTGGTGCCCGAAGAGGCAATCTGAGGTCCACGAGTGTGGCCCAAATGCATTTTCGGCAATTCAGCAACCAGTACCGGTATTGAAAAATTAAGTCCATTGTTTGATGAAGTCATACAATAGATCCTATCCACACTACCATATACCATCCTCATTACGCCATTATTATCTATTGACAGATTCGGTTGCTGTCCTTCAAGAATTGCTGGTAATTTTTCATGACTAGTTAAACTTGTTAGATTCCCTATAAAAAACAAGAACAAAAAAATTACTTTCATAAATACATGTTTAAAAAAAATAAAATTATTGTCAATATATGAATTGGATCAAATAGTTTATCATTATAATTGCCTTTTTAAAAGAATATTGATGATTTAGGGCCTTTTTAACTATTTATCTATCATGCTATTTGATCATGAATTAACTTCTCAATGACCCGTAATTTCATGTCCAGCAACTGGATCTATTCCTTTCTTTAAAATAAACTCACTTGACAATAAATAAGCACCACTTATAACCACCTCATTTACATCTTCTAATCCGGATAGTATGATAATCTGATCTGAACTTTCTTCACCCGTTTTGACCATTCTTGGCGAAAAAGTATTTTTTGAAGTTTTAATCCAAACATGGGCCCCCTTCTCATCCCTTACCACCGCATCTAATGGAAGACTCATTGCATCAGATAGTTCCGAAACAGGTAAAAATACAGTTGCCTGCATTCCTGCCTGTAAATTTCCTGAATTCTGAATGGGCGCCCTTACTTTAAGAATCTGTGTAGATGGATCTAATTGAGGGGAGATGAAATCTATTTGAAGCGTCTGCTCATTTTCACTTATTCCATTAATCGAGGCTTTTACCTTCATACCGATAGTTAATCCCGAAATTTCATTGGGATAAACATCCATTTCCAACCAAAGCTGATCGAAATTTTCAAGCTTCAATACCGGTGTTCCTTCAGCAATATATTGCCCCTCAGTAATATTCAATTCGGTAACTGTACCTGCTGCATTCGAGAAAACGGTCAGCAATGGGGATGCCTTTGACCCCTGATCCAAAGACCTAATCTGGGCATCGCTCACACCAAAGAGGCGCAGTTTATTTTTTGCAGCCTCCCGCATAGAACCATAAATTTTCTCATCAGGAAAGGCTGCAACCTGCTTTAGTTGCAGCAAATAATCTTGCTGTAAGGTTTGAAGCTCTTCACTATACACCTGAAAAAGTGCCTGGCCCTTTTTTATTCTACCGCCAGTTTCTCGGACATATAATTTTTCAATCCTGCCTGAATAACGGCTTGAAACTAGGGCGCTACGCTCCGGATTTACGATCAGCTGACCGTTCAATACTTTTGAAGTACTAAAAGAAGAACTACTGATCTTAAGGGTCTGAATATTGGCCATTTGAATCTGACTATCACTCAGAGATAGCTCATTTTTGCCTCCAGATGAGTTAAGTGGTACCAGATCCATCCCACAAATTGGACAAGAACCTGGACCATTATTTAGAATTTGGGGGTGCATCGTACACGTATATTTCCCTGCTTTAGTTGTTTTATCATGCTCTGGATCCTTACAGGATGGCAAAGTAAAAACTAGGTATCCCAAAGAGATCAGGATAAGGCTGACTACTATCTTTCTTTTCATTATAAACGCTCCGCTTTTATAAAACTTTCTGTATCCACTAAAAACCAGGCATTGATGGCAATCTCTTGTTCATCAGCTAAACTAGTCCCAAGATCTACCCACTTATCTGACAGCGTATTTACCTGTACAAAAACCGGAACAAATGCCGAATTACGTTTTATAAATACTACATATCTTTTGCCAAGCTGCAACACTGCAGACCTAGGAACCCAATGTCCATCCACCTTACTTTGCTTAAGCACCGAGATTAATTGCCCAACCTTCCATGCGCGATTGCTATTCGATAAATTTGCTCTAATCAGTGAATAATTAACACCTTCCCGGTAATATGGCTGAATAAGATCTACCTTAACTTCTGAATTCTGTTCTGCATTATCAAGCGATTGAATGCTAACCTTAATTCCTGGTTTAAATTCTTGTAGCTGATCGGGGCGGGCAAAAAACTCTGCCAAAACTTGATCTGTATTAATCAGATTAAACAATTTCTGACCTGAAGAAACATATTGGCCTTCCCGTATCTGCAAAACCTGCCCAGTACTGATTGCTTGCACAGATGGTACGGCATCTGCAGGTACACCCGAATTCATTTCATTCATTCCAGATGAAGCAGCTGAACCGATTCTTGTAGCTCCTGCCTGTGTAGATAAACCTGATGCCACAGCATTAGGTGTGTACTCGGCCACGTATCCAGAATATGGGCTATATACTGAAACTGTTGGACTGATCTTGCCGCTTTGAAGTACTTGATCGATCTGACTCTGCGTGAAACCCAAAAACAATAATTTTTTCTTTGCCGATTCAAAAAGAACCACCTCTGAATTATTTTTGAGAAACAATAATTCCTGCTGGGCATTTGCCAGATCAGGGCTGTAGATATCCATAATTTTCTGCCCCTTTCTTACCTGCTCATAGCTATACTTCACATATAAACGTTCGATACGGCCACT
>CANKAT010000064.1 GCA_947479815.1 Sphingobacteriaceae bacterium | reverse complement strand
CCATCTTTTGATATCTGAAGAGCGTGAAAGAATATCCATGTATTCTTTTGGATCAGGATTTCGGATAAATCTAGGATCTTGAGCACCACGTTGGCTCAATGCAAAATAGGGTCCTTCCAGATGCATTCCCAGAAACTGAGCACCTTTTTTATTGTTTTTATCAGCTTGCTTGTAAATTTCAAGCGTATTATAAAGTTCGTCAAGCTCACTTGTTAAAGTGGTTGGCATGAGCGCGGTTGTTCCATACATGGCATGGGTTTCAGCGATCTTTAGAAATGCGTCTTCAGATCCATCCATAAAATCATGACCACCGCCACCATGAACGTGAATATCAATAAACCCGGGAGAAATATATTTCCCCTTAGCATCGATCTCAATTGCATCCTGAACTTCGATATCCCCTTCAGCTACTTCAAGGATCTTTCCACCCTGAACTAATACTGTACCATCGAATGCCCTATAAGGAGTTAAAATTTTACCGTTGTGTATTTTTAGAATCCTGTCCATGTTTTTATCCTTTCTGTTATAACGATCCTCTAAAATAGAAAAATAACAGGTTTTAGCTTATTAATATTGATGAATTACTTGAAATTATTACAAATCCCTTGATTTGAAATTATTAAAAACACGAGCTCATTTATTTATGACCCCGTTTAGATTGAATGTCCTATCCGTATCTAAAATATTTTAATCTAATATGGTCTTATAGAATAAAATTTATTTGCACAATATTAATTTGGTAGTATATAATTAACCTTCAGCATACTTTTCGAACCCTGATTACCCAAAACATCAATACTTCTAATCTCAATGGTGTTGACTCCAGATGCCAATTTAATTGAAAAAGAAGATGTTTTTTCATAGATGATCTCCTTATTGAATTTTATTTCGAAATGCTTAAATCCTGGAGTATCAGTGGCCATATTGATCTTTAGCAAACCCTCACTGAGCTGAATGACACTAAAATCTACACCAAAAAGCCTACCATACATATCCTTTTGCCTCCTCACAAAATACCGATGCTCGGGTGTTTCAGGAGTTTGATCATCAGTCCATGCGTAATATCCATCCCATCCCCAATGAGTTCTGCCATGAGTAACCGGCAATGGCAATTTCTGACTTAACCAATTACTTCGTGGGAGCCAGCGTACTTCTGCAGTATTATAAAAGCCATAACCACCCGAATATCCGGGATTGGATTTATTGAATGTAGACTTCCACCAGACATAATCCTTGTTTATTTGACCGGAAAAGGCATTCCCTCCTACTTCCATTGCAATGGGAAGATCATTAGGATTGATTCGGTTTGCGCGCATGTCCCGATCTTCAAATGACCATTTATCCCTGTCAATAATCTCCCCTCCGGGATAATAGGTTTTCAGAAATAAGTCATGCAGTTCCAGAATATTTAAAGGAATTCCGGTTTTTTTATCGTAGAACATGGTATCAAAATTAGGATCTACCATAATCCACTTTTCATAATCACGCGACCAAACCTCAACTAGTTCATGTCCACCCCAGATGGCATAATTTGTATTTACAATCCGGGCAGGGATACCAAAACTCTGGCAGGCCTGAGCAAAAACAATAGCATAATACAGACAATTACCTCCTTTTTTACTCTTATTATTTGAATTATTCGACACATTTAAAATTTTCCTTGCATCCCATGTTAGCAGATCGTTCAACTCAGAATTTGGAAGAAACCAATCCCAGCTACCAGCAACCCAGGCTCTTAAACGCTTAATTTTATCTAACTCAGTTTTTGATCCTTCAATAATTTTATCAAGTTGAAATTGTTTTCTGAACTCCTGAAGTGCTGGCAAAGCTGGATTTTCGTGATTAAACTCAAAAGGACTCCTAATTAAAGGATGATTCTTTACGTCGGTAACCACTAAATTAAGGGCATTAGTAGGCAATCGCCATTTAGTATTTAAACTCAAACCTTGAATTTTCGGAGTTATGCCTCCTGAAACTGATTCAAAACTGAACTCAAGCTGTACAAACCGATGGTTTAAATCTACCGGCAAGTTTCCATTCTCTACAGCCCTCCAGCTAGTCCAGCCACCTGCTTCAGGAACATGCGTATTTCCGCTCCTTATGCGTGTTAACCAGTGTTCACCTTTGCTATTCATTTTACCAATTTGAATGCTTGCGACTTCCATTTTAACAGGAAAATACATCACATCTTCTAGTGCTTTATCTGCCAAATTAATTATTGGAGTTTGAAGCCAAGCACGCTTATTTGAAGCTTGTAATTTCAAACGGATAGGGTATTCTGCGATATTAGATCTACTACCTGCATAATTCCAGGTTCTCCCGTTATCGCTACTTCGTTCACTGTAATTGTTATGCAAGGCAAGCTGACCAATATTAGCACTACTAACAGAACTTAAAGCCATTGGAATCCTGAATTTCTGATTCGGGTTATGTGCACTTACTTCTATCAGATTTTTACCTTTTTTCAAATATTCTGCAGGAACCGGAACGGAAGTCCAAAAATGCCGAAGTTCATAGATTATAGGTTTATGTCCGTTAACTTTAAACTCCAGCATACCACCGCTCATGGGCTCTGAAGGCACAACAGGATAAACAAGCATACTGATAATTGCAGTTTTAACGGGCAATGCGGGCAATACAAGATATTTTCTGATGATAAGCCCTTTTGATAGCGTATCCCAGGCTTCAGTACGGATTGATCCTAAACCGGCTGCATCATTTTCAATCAAAAGATTAGCTTCAAGTACTATTGCATTATCCTCAAGCTTTAAATTTTGAGAAACAGATTTTGCCCATAATTCTGCTGCTGTCCATGTTTCAACTTTAGATTTCAAGGTATCAGAGTTAAATGATCCTTTTGGGTAAGGACTCACAAAATCTGAAGAAAAAACTTCCATGATTCCGGCAAGACTTGCGATAGAAATAAGGATAAATTTAAAAATAGTTTTTGGAGTCATAGTATAAATCCTTGATTTTTAACTACATAGTATAATAGATCATTTAAATCTATGTTTCTATGTGGTTACATTTACCCTAAATCGAGCTTATGTTTTTAATTACCCATTAATAAATATTCCGGATCTCCATTTTAAGATGAAGATCCGGAATATTTAAAATTACAGAAAAGCAATACGCTGTAAAACAGAGCTAAAATTCCTTATTTGTTGATTTTCAATGCAACAGTACCTGCAGGCAATTTCAAAGACAAAGTTTTTGATCCTGCGTCATATATCCAGTCTTTCACAGACAGACCACCAACCAGAACAGAAGATGGTTTACCTGAAACCAAAACCTTTAGGTTACATCCTTTGCCTGATTTGATTTCAGCATCAATTCCTGAACTAACAATTGCCATTGTACCTCTTGTACCAACGTCTGCAACAAGAGACAAACCGTTACCAGAAATCGAGCTTCCTTCATAATATATTTTCTGAAGCGCACCGGATAAGTCATAAGAAGCAGTGAATCGCTTGGCATCAGTTGTAAAACCTGCTGCAACACCATTTTCAGTTCCAATTCTAAAGAAACCAATATCTGAACCTTGGCTGTGCACCATTTTAGCACCGATCCATCCCGGAGCATCTAAACGGGTGGTAACCGGAGCAGCTCCAGAAGTGGGTTTAGACTCTGGTAAAATAACTGAAAGGAAATTAACCTGGTTAAGATCAGACTTGCTTGCCAGGTCAAGTACAGACTCATAGAATCCTTTACCCAAACCGGCACTCTTATCATAAATCTTAGAGGCAAAGATATCCGGACTCACCACATCCATCGTCAATTTAGCATTTGGACGGTCAATGATCATACGTGATTTATCATAGCTGATGGCAGTCTGATTGTTTTCACCCGGAGGAGCATGAAACAACCAGTCGTAAACATGTCCATTTGGAGATTTACTGATCACTTCATCAAACAGGAAAATTGGACCGGTCTTGGTATAAAGTAAGGTACGTGAATACTTTTCAAGTTTTCCCTTATAAACCGAACTTAGGTCACTTTCAATTCCATCGGCATCTTTACCGTTGAATAAATGCTTTACTCTTGGCCATTCGGTCAGTGCTTTTATACCATTGTCATAATGAGCAGGAGCCTGACTTTCAGGATCATGATCAACCAGCATCACGTTGTGTGCGATTGCCTGAACGCTATAACTCAAATATTCTAGATTGGCATAATATCCTAAAGGACCATAGGCAGGATCAGTAAGTAATGTTTCACCATTTTTCATGACCTGAAAACTTCCCTGATCATAGTGAAAATGGTTAGCATTTGGTCCAACCCGGGTACTCAATACCATGGCTGCATCATCCCAACCGGATCGCATCACCATACCCTGAGCTGTAAAGAACTTAGAAGGAGGCAATGTTTCTCTTGATACCGGAGCAATATCATCCCTGTACCATACATAACTTAAATAACCACCTTTTCCGGATTCCCAGAATGGTTTTACATAATTATAGAGCAAAGGATTCTTGGTCCGATTGACTAACCACCAGGAGTGAATCTGCCCGCCAATATCAACTTTAGATCCTTTTGCTCCGCCACCATCACCATAATCTTGCATCAAACCATTAGAATAGCTAGCCTGAATAAGGTATTTGTAAAAATCTTTAAAATTGGTAGTTGTAGAATAATCAACCCCAAAATTACGCTCCCAAGCAGGTAGTAATTCACCCATATCCCGGCTTGCCATATTCATATACCCACTTTTGGGTTCACCATAACTACCATCCTCATAATAAGTACGGTCAATAAAAGTCTTAGTTTTGGTCATAATACCTGAAATATATGGCTCCAGGTTAGGATTCGTTGGATCATCTCCATAGATGGCAGTAGCTGCTAAACCCATACCACCTGCCAGTACAGCAATGTGATTGGTTTGGTTAGAAGGCATTCGATTCATTTCAACCATATCACGATGGAACATTTTTAGTCCCTTGTTCATAATTGCTTCCCTTACAAATGCTCTTTCTGAATCAGAAAGTAGATCATAAAGCATATCATAACCCAGCGCCACAGGCTTGATGGTATATCCTACCGGATAGTAAGTCCAGAATTTACGTTCCAGCATCCAGTCGGCATTCCATTTTTTAAATGAACATAATTTTAGCAAGGCCTTTTTTGCCTGCTCACCAGCAGCACGATCACCTTTAAAAGTGTACTGGAAGCTACCTTCCTCGATTACATTTCCAAGAGTTGAATTCGGATTATTCCAAAGTGCATAGGAATTGAAACCCACTGCAGTTTTTGAATGCGGACCGCCTACAAGGTTTTCGGCAGTCATATCCTTTCCTTCATTGATTGCATCAACATTCACCTTCATGAAATCTATATGCGATAAAGCATTGTCAAGTATCTTTTTAGCTACAGGCGACTTTTCATTTGCTAAACGGTTTTTAAGTTCCTCTGCAGAGAAATATAACCTTGGGTGACCATTAACTTGTTTACCCGGCATTAGAAAGCGTATAGCCCAGTTAACTGACCCACCCTGATCCTCACCTTTGAGACGAATTTCCCATTGACCACGGGCATCCTTTTCAGAAAGTTTATAGATAGCAGTATTAACCCATTCATTTCCACTGCGGCTGAATACAATATTATCCTTGACAATTTTTCCTTTACTATCCACCAATGTGCCAGTAACTTGTTTCAAGCTTATATTTCCTTCAGGTGCTACTTTAAGGCTAACATTATCACCGTAAAAAAAGTGCTTATTCAAAATCGTTACATCGAACATATCCAGATTGGTAGAGGCAGGAGAAGTAGATATAAATTGTCTGTCACGCTCACCATTGATGCTGAAATCATCCATCAGAATAGTATAAGTCAACAGATAATTCACAATCGGATATGATCCTTTCAACGTAATTACCTGTATGTGCTCATTTGCGCCCAGTGACTTACCCTCCAGCTTAAATGCTGAAATCGGCAAATCAAGCTCCAACCAGGAGTTTGCCTTTGGATTATTAATCTTATGGAAGTAACGTTTGCCTTCGAAAGTCCCTAATGAAAGCTCAAGAGACTCAGGATTACGATCTCCCTGAAAATAGACAGCAGCTTTAACCCTGGTGTCTGAAACGGTATACAGATTTAAACGTTTTGTAAAACCCTGAAATAAATCAGTAACATCATGGGCTTTAAACGGACGTGCAAGGGCATATTTACTGTCTTTATAAGTCGGAGATTTAACTGCAAAATATAGCGCGTCAAAGGCTATATCCTGTGCATAAGGATAGGTTTCCCAACCAAAAAGTTCACCAGTTTCAAAATCATTTGAAAGGGTAAAGGGAGTCCGATTTACCGGATTTTGTGCATAGGCCAGGTTTAAAACCAAGCAAATTGCCACAAATTGAAGGATGAGTTGTTTTTTCATTATTTGATATAGTTTGTACTATTTATTTACTAAAAATTTTACGGATTATATGTTGAGCATCCGGCGGGCATTCCCCGACCAGATCATTTGTTTCGTTTTTTCATCAACAGCATTAAATGCCCCAAGCCTTAAAAAAGGAGAACAATAGTCAACAAATGGCGTTTCTGTTCCAAACGCTAATTTATCAAGTCCCAGATTTTCAAGAAGGTAAATCAGACTCTCACTATTCGGGCCTTTGACTGGAACACCACTGCCTCTAGATGTGTCAAAAAGTACATTGGCCGCCCTCAGAATCTTTAAAGATTCAGCTGTTGTAGGTTCCTGACCATCTGTAACCCTAGCCTCTAAAACCATGTATTTTGCATCAGGAACTTTACTGACCAATGTAGCAATATCATTATAGCTTATTGCAGAATCTACATCCAGCCAAGAGCGCTCACGCAAATCGGTCATTCTTAATGGAATTGAAACCGGCAAATCCAGTGCTTTAGCTGCATTTACTAACTCAATACAAACATCATCAGTAATTTTGTAGTGATGATAAAGAGGAAATATCCGAATCCCCTTCATCTTAAACTCTTTATGGCATATTTCCAAAGCATCTCTCCACCATGGTAACGTAGGATTTATGGTAGCAAACGGTATAAAGCGATCTTTAAATATTTTATTTGAAGAATATTCAGCAAACAGCTCTTCATTTGCAATCTGAGAATCAACATAGAACAAGCCATTTAAATTAGAGACAATAGCCTTATCAACTCCATATTTATTCATACGCAGAAGCATGTCTTCCATATTGTTTCCTCTAAGAGGTCTGTATGGCCAGTTTCCAACAAATGCATTAATATCAATCAGCATGGTTACCCGCCTTTCTTAACAAGTTGTTGAAGTTTTCAAAGAATATTTTTTTTCTATCGCTTTCACTCAGATCTGCCCACATAATTTTTCCGACCCCTGTTTCATAATTCATATCGGTGGCAAACAGCAAACGATCAGCTCCAAGATATTTTACAGCCATGTCAATCATTCCCTCATCACTTACACTGCCGCTAGTATCTAGATAAAGTGTTGGAGCTTTTTGCAAAATCCTACACATATATTCCCAGTTTCCTCCTCCTCCAATATGGCCACAAATGATCATTGCTTCTGGATACCTGTTCGCAATTTCTACGAAATCTTCAGGTACTGAAGAATTTGGCGGATTAGTAGGCAAGTAACCCGGACGCCAGTTGCCAAGTGTGGTTACACCATGTAGCATCATTGGAATTTTGTGTTTGATGCATCGCTCAACAATAGGATAATAAAGTGGATCATTAATTTTTACCGCATCATAAAGCTCACCCAGCATGACCATTCCTTTATCCACACAGCGATCAATCTCATCTAGAGCTTCTTTTTTAAATAAAGGATTAATATAACATTGTCCCATAATTCTTTTGGGATGCGAGTTCATAGCCTTGATAATTATATCGTTATTGGCGCGAATATCTACAACTGTTTTACCCCCAGGTATGGAGCAAGCGGCTTTTGTAATTCCAAGAATCTCACAACTCTCATCAACCTGCGATGCATTACTGCCAGTCCAGACGTGATTATGAGCATCTATTTTGCGATACTTTTTGGCATCCTCCATGATTGATTTCCAGCCATCAGCCTGAAAGCTCTCTGTGATCTCTTTATCTTCATCCTTACTGGGAACATTACAAACTATACCCGACACAGAAGCAGCAAGTAAAGTTAAACCACTTGTGCCAAGAAACCGTCTTCTGCCAATACCATTTTCAGGTTGCAACTTCATCATTTCGGAGGTTTAATTAAATCAAATCGCTAAGAATTATTAATAAGACCAGAAAATCTAAAAAAGACCCATTCAGAATAAAAAATATCAATTAATTGATTTACTACTAGTTAAATCATTGTCTGGTTTTTTTTACCAATTCATCTACCTTTTTTGAGATCTGTTCTTCAACAGTTTCAGTATATGGTGCCCGATGACCATATTCAGCCATACCACTGTCTCCTTCATAACCCCCTTCTTTAAGTACTCTTAAACTAGGAACATAACTTAGAAGATCATTGTTGTATCCAAATACCCAGGTATCATTCCATCCATATAAACCTTTAAACTTCAGTGAATAATCAACAACGGTTTCACCTGTTAGCGCAATAAATGTAAAGTCAGTTCCAAATCTCCAAACCTGGATCGGATATTTTACCCGGTCAGGGGGACCACCCTGCTTTTCGTATTGATCTATCTGATGCTCAACTTCTCGTTTAGCCATGCCGTTTAGTCCGGGTAATTGTTTCTTAAGTTCTGCTAATTGAACACCCGGCTGAAGAAAGAGTTCAGTTTCGCCAATAACGGCAGTTAGAGGTCCAGACAATGGTTTCATAGGTGCAGAAATCACCTGCCTTACAGATTCAGCAAGAATACTACCGTACATAGAAGCAAGTCTTGTTGCCTCTTCATCGTTTCCTCGAATTCGTGGCAATGGATTTGCATCACCGCCACAATTCTGAATAAACATGGCTACTGAACCCGGATTAGATTTCTCCAATTCTATTTGAGCGAATCCTGCATAATCTCCGTTGATACTCAATCCGCCTAAGGCGGTAGTATGACAGGAATAACCAAATAGAACAGCCTTTAACTGATTACCAGATTTGACCGTGATAACAGGCACATCCTGATCAACTTGCCCACCGAATGCACGAGATTCAGGACCACGAGCTCTGCGGCGATTTACTGCAATTCCTGCAAGACCCAGCTCATAGTGTAGCTCTGCAGGTTCCATATTCTTGAGTGCATCAGAAATAACCTCATCATAACGCTTATAAATCATTTTGGTATAACGATCTTTTGCAGCCATTTCATCTGTAGTCAATTCATAGTAAATCCATAAAACATCTTCTGTTACAGGACAAGAATGATTATGAGAAGTATTTAAAATTAGGTTGGCTCTTGGAATCTTATATTTTTCCATTGCACTATTTGCAATAATGGCAACCATTTTATTGCTTAGTCCAACCAAATCGGCAGTTACCAATACAGAAGTTTCTCCTTTTGAATCTTTTATAGCCACTGCTTTAAGCCAGATCGGATGAATAATTTCCTTAGACATCCGTGTTTTACCACCATAACCTGCTAAAGGAACCGATTCAACTGGGCTTATATCAGCTTTTGCCACCCCCACCTGCCATTGGGCAAGTGCAGGGCTTGATAAGAGCATACTTGCGACGATAATTTTATTCATTAATCTATTCATTATCAAAATATAAATTACTGTGATCCAGTTAATTTGCGTCTCTGCGAGAGTCCTTTTAATATTTCCTATTCCCTTTAGTATCTGTCCACAGCCTTTTACAAGAGCTTCTTAATTTTTATATACAAATACGCTAAGACACAATGGTTACAGATTATCCAATTTCCAATCTTAAGTCCTGGTTACAGGCATTCTCAATCCGTAATTAATAATTCGTAATTCGTAATTGTTAACCCGTAATTGTTAACCCGTAATTCGTAATTAATAATTCGTAATTACTAATTCGTAATTACTAACTCTCCTCATTTCCTAAATGCAACAGGGACGTTATACTCCGGCATATTCTTAATACAGGGCTCAATAACATGATATGCATTCTCACCCAGGATCTTTTTCTTACTTGCCAATGGAAGATTAGAAAATACCAACCAACCTAACTGTTGTCTAGGATCACGCATTGGCAAATCAGAACCGTAAAGGATACGGTCATCACCCAATGCTGCAACCATGTATTCAATAACTCCCAGCGGAACTGGGGTTAATGTAATTTCTGCAAATACATTTTTGTATTTTTTCATCACAGAGATTACCATATCTGCCATTTTATAACTTCCTCCAGCATGAGCAATTACCCACCTTACATTAGTATACTTGGCTGCCAGTTTTTCTACTTCCAAAAGGTCAGACCTTGATGGATGAATTAGGGCATAAAGACCATTTTTATTTCCATATTCCCACCAAATATCATAAGCCGGATTATGATATTCCATTCCATAAAAGTGGTACGGCTTCATTCCGATGATACGTTTATCTGCATAAACTTCTGGAATCATTACAGCAAGCTCCTCCTGTGTATAATGTGTTGGGCTAAAGGTGACGAGTCCCCAATAACCCTTCGGAGAGACATCCAAAGCTTGTTTCACCAATTTATTGCCCTGCACAGAATCATTACTAACCACACCGTTCCAACTCATAAATCCACCCCCAACAACACCGAGCCTTTCCATCATTTTGTAAATACCTTTTGGTCCACCATTCTCCATATGATAACCGGTACCACCTGCTCCATTTATCCCTTCATGAAGCATATGCATGTGCATATCGATCACCGGAACTGGAACTGGCTTCCCATTTCGTACTGCGGTCATTAATATATCTTCATCCTGATTGGTATGAATTTCAGGTGGACGTAAACCTCCTAGCAGACGACTTAAATTACCCCCCGCAATTTTGGCCTTGGCTTCTTTTGGGATAGCAGCATAATCAATATAAGCACGGTGCGCACCTACAGACATGGTTGGTGTATCCGTTGCAAATATTAATTGATCAATATGACCCTTTTTATATAGGAATTCGAGCCCTTCATTGATCTGAAAGCGGTCAAAACTAATATGGAAATTAGGATGCCCGGTTAGCAATGGAATTGCATAACGCTGTTCACCCCAGCTTATTCCAGTAACAAGTAATGGTATTGATTTGTACCGATCAAGAAATTCATTCAACTCCTTCCATCCGCCCAATTCAGGAACAGTAACAATGGTAAAAACCTTATTATCATTCAAGTAGTTGAGCAGTTCCTGGCTAGATTCGGCAGTCCAATCCCATCCATTAGAAAAGGGATGAATGGTTACAGCTTTGATCTTATACTCAGTCATTTTAACCTTAAGTTCTTTCGGACTTAAGAATTCATTCGTATGGTGAGGCAAAATATTCCAAATGGGAAATAAATTCTTATGAGCTTTAAGTGATTCGCTAAGTTCCAGATTTGAATACATCGCATCATAGCTAAGTGACATAGTAGATGCTACCATAGCTCCTGATACAGAGCAGTGGTTTAATTCTTTAATCGCATCTTCCAAACGCCACTGTTCTCCTGGATGCTTATACTTTCTGGGGCCAACACGGGTAAATGCGTCAAAATAAAGTAAGTCATTACTTTGGGGTATCAAAAAATTGGCTGTTTTGCCGAGAAGTCCTGTACTGGTAGCAGATAATATAGTGGTTCCTAGTAAAGTGACAGAGTTCTTTTTTATGAATTCACGTCTTGATTTATACATTGATAATAAATTGAAAATTTAATTAATATGATCTGGTTAATTTAATAATAATTGCAGGATATTTGACCTGGCACTTTAATTTAATAAGGGATATTTTATGCCAAATACTATTTTGCTATTTAAAAATCAGTGTCCCAAAGTACTTAGGTAAATGAAACTGAGGCTTTGGGTTTTGCACTATAGCCCAGGTTAAATAATGCGGATTGGTACTTCTGCTAGATGTTTTATAAAAATTAGCCCTCCATTCCACTCCTTTTTCAGGATGAGTATAATTGCCATATTTTTCTAATAAAGTTAGAGGCATTTTAAACTCAAGATACCAGGTAACTGGTTCATCAATCTCCTTATCCAATTTCTTTGGCAAGGTATGTGCAACTTCAACGACATTGAAATCTTCTTCTTTTACATTAATTCTTTTACCATCTATCTGATAGGCCATTAATGCTGTACCCCCTGCATTGATCTCAATATTAAAATATCGTAGCGGCCATTCCTTGTCTGGAGAGAAAAAGAATTCCACACAGGCATCTGTTGACACAGAACTGTTAAACTTATCATTCTGAATCCTGACATGTTGGTCATCTACTTTATAAATAAGGTATAAATTATCCTTATCATACATCATCTTTGCTCTAACCACCGGTTGAAAGGCCGGAATTTTCCCCATGTAATTCGTAATATTAATTTCTTCTATCTTTTTCCACTGGGCTTTATCCCAGTTTGCATCAACTTTAAGAGTCCCTTTCAACTTCTTGACCTTATATACAGCAGGCTTATCGGAAGAGAAAGAGCTAAAAAGCATGAAAAGACATGCTAAATACAAAACAGCAGTTATTTTTTTCATCATTTATTTAGTTGAATATTTGAACCATATTATCCCATTAATCAATAAACCATTTTTTAGGCACATTTAAGCTCCATACCTCACTATCCAGTTTATAGTTGGGTTCTGCTGCCCCACCAGCAACCCATAATTTATTTTTAAAAACAAAAGCAGAAAGTTCATGTCTTTTAGTCCACTTTAGTTCCGACTTTAACTCAGTCCATATTTTACCGTCTTTAGAGTACCATACATCACCGATATTTCCTGTATCAGCCCAACCACCAAGAACCCACATACGGTCACGATATACCAAAGCAGAAAACCAGATACGCGGAGCCCAGGCTGCTGAATCAGTAACTTGAGTCCAGTTTACTCCATCTTCTGAACACCATACATCATTCAAAGAGTTGGCTTTTGGAGCCCTTGTTCCTCCTCCAATTATCCAGATTTTACCATCAAATACCAAGGCTTTTCCATGCGTACGTTTTGACCATGGAGCATTCGCTAGTTCAAGTTTCCAGTTTTTGCCATCTGCTGATGACCAAACATCATTAAATAAGGTTGTATCATTGTTCTTATAAAAATCGCTTGTGCCTCCAAGTATCCACATCCGGTTTTTAAAAACAACAAATCCGGGTGCTAATCTGGGGCTCCAGCCTGCAGCTGCTGTTTCAAGAACCCATTGGTTACCATCAGCAGAAGACCAAACCTGATTACTGCATTGGGTACCAGGCAATTTTCTACCTCCCATCATCCACATTCTGTTTTTAAATACAAAGGAGGCTGAAAGGTCACTATGTTGCCAAGGTGCTGATTCCAAAACACGAGTCCAGGTTTTGCCATCTGGCGATTTCCAAACATCGCGCGGATTAGCTAATTGTGGAGTAAACCATCCTCCCAATATCCACATATTGCCCTTGAATACAAATTCACCCTGAGAGTCACGAGCCTGCCATGCCGCGTCTCTGGTTTCCTGAACCCAGTTCAATGTAGTTTTTTGGGCTTTGGATTGAGAACTTAAGCTAATTAATATTATTAAGATATAATACTTCATACTTATTGAATTAATTCCTAATAATTCAAACAAACCCTTTCTTTGTTTGGTGTAATTTAAAAGAAAAGGCCAAACCCTTTCTATATTGATTCGTATCTATTGAATACTAATTTTAGATTGTCCTTTTGGAACAACAACAGAAAGAATATGCTTTTTTTGATCATATTTCCAGTTATTTACCTTTATTCCATTCAAAATTACCGCTCCAGGTTTTGATGCTTTTGCGAGTGAAAGCTCAGCTAGATTTTCAGATTTAATTTCCAGGTCTGTTCCAGAATCATTAAGAGCAACTGATGCACTAACTGGAACAGTAAATTTATATATTGAACCATAGCCTTCAAAATTTGTCCCTTCAAAATAGGCCTCCTTCAATATACTGTCTGATACTGTAGCAGTAAATCTGGAAGCATCACTTTTAAAGCCTTCAACAACATTTGAAGTAGCATCATTTGATCTGAAAAATCCATAATAATCAGCTTTTGAATCTTTGAGTATAGCGCCAAGCCAACCATTTGAATCAATACGTTTGGCCTGTGGCGTTGCAACATATCCACCAGATAATGGTTTCGAATCTGGCACCATCACCGCTAGGAATTGAACATCCTTATTCAACTCAGAAGAAATAGCAATAAAGCTCTCTGCCCTATCGGAATTCCTAATCCGGCTTGTCAAACGTTCTGGAGAAAGCACATCCATTGTTAAACGGGCATTTGGCCGGGTAATGGTCATACGATTACCAGAGTATTCAATAGCACTTTTTCCATTGGTATGCTCTGCATGGAATAACCAGTTATAGGAATGTGCAGCGGTACTTTTTACCTGGTCAAGTAGAAATACTGGTCCATTTTTTGAACTTAATAATGTACGGGTGTATTTTGAAACTTTACCTTTATATACACTGGTAAGATCACCTACAACTGCACTAGCCTGATCACCTGCAAATGAATGAGTAATTTGTGGATAGGTTTTTAGTGCAGCTATTCCATTGTTAAAGTCTCCAAGCGATTGACTTTCTGCATTCATATCCACCAGCATTACATTATGACCTACCGCCTGGGTATAATAACCAGGAAAATAAAGATTTGCATAATAATCGTTGCTGTGCCCGGCATCACTCAATAGTTCTTCACCATTATGGGTTAATAGAATGGTACCCTGGTCTGCATGGTAATGATTTCCATTGGGTCCTGCTTTAAATATCATAACACTTCCTGAATCAGCCCATGATGACCTTGTTACCATATGTCCTTTACCTTCAAAATGCTTAGAAAGTGGCAGAGTTTCTCTGCTGCGAGGTGTAATACCCTCGGTGTACCATAAATACGGAAGAATTCCTCCCCTAGCAGAACCTGAATCCCAGGCGGGCTTAACATATTTATACATGAATGGATCCTTGTTCTTGTAAACCAACCATTGCATTGGCTGCTGAGTAAAATTATAGGTATGAGAAACATCTCCTAGATCCTGATAGGCTCCATCCTTAGCTTGCGTTACATAAAGCGGATAATAATAAAACTCTTTTAAATTAGTTGTTAAAGTATAATCTATACCAAAATTCCGCTCCAAAGAATATAAGAATTCCACTAATTCACGGTATCCCATTTCTTGATAAGTATAGGGTTCATTATAGCTTCCTTCAGGCAACATAGTACGATCTATGAACTGTTTAGATTTTGCAAGAATTCCTGACAGATAAGGTTCTAGCCCTGGCAAGTTTGGATCATCATTTGCAATTGCCATGGCTGCAAGACCAACACCTGATATAATTACACCAATATGATTGGAATTACTTGAAGGCATACGATTCAATTCAACCATGTCACGGTAGAATGGTTTGATCGATTTATCCATAATAGCATTTCGGATAATATTTCGCTCTTCTGCACTTAGAGTTTGATACAATAAATCATACCCAATACTAGCAGCTATTGCTGCAGGAGCCCCTGGATAATAGGTATGATTGCCATTGGCTTCCATCCAGGGATGGTTCCATGATGGCATCATACTAAGTTTATTAAGTGCTGCTTTTGCTCTTTCAGCAGCATCTTTATTTTTAGTCAGGGCAAATTGCCAGGCTTCATTAGTAACAATTCTTGCCAAGGCATTCTGGGTATTATACCAGCCTCCCATACTTGCACTCGCATATGGGCCGCCAGTAACAGACTCAGGTGCTATCATAGTTGGAAATTCCAGCTTACTGATATTAACCGTTGATGGTTTGTAATTTTTAATAAAGTTATTTAATAGTCTTTTTGCAGCTTCAGGCTCAGATCCTGCCATCCGCGCTAACAGCTGATTTTCTGAATAAAACACTCTTGGATGTACTCCAGGTGCCATACCGGCTACCGGAACAATAAACCCTAAATCCCAAGAAAACTGAGCATTGCCAGTTCCTGTAATCCGTACTTTCCACTGTCCGCGTTGATCTGTTGCTCGTATAGTGTAAACAGCCTTGTTCGACCATATCCCATCTGATGCATTTAAATCGCCATGAGTGCCATCGTCATAAAATTTTACATTGTTTAACACTGTTTTGTTATCTGGACCAATCAGATCAGCAGTCACGTCATTTAGTTTCACTCCGTCTTCGGGTAAAATATTCAAAGAAATAATTTCACCATTTTCATAATGTTTGTTTAGAACTGCATGACCGAACTGTTCAAACCAGGTAGATTTTGGAGATTGAGCTATAAACTGACGTGATCTTTCACCGTTAAGCACAAATTCATCCATCAACATGCTATAACTTGGCAAATGATTAACCAGCGGATAGAATGCTTTCATTACAACCACCTGTAAATGATCCCCATCACTTAAAGATTTTCCATCATTAGATTTGAATGATCCAACTGGAATGTCAACCTCCACCCAGGAATTGGCTTTTGGCGATAAGATTGTATGAGTAAATAATTTACCATCGAAAGTCCCGAGCGAAACATCCAATTTCTCAGGCTTTCTGTCACTCATAAAATAATATGCAAACTTGAGTTGCGTAGTAGGCAAGGTATACATATCAATACGTTTGGTGAATCCCTGACTAAGATCATTGGCGTCATTCGGCTTTGTTAATCGCGAAAGCGAACTTCCTTTACCCCCGAAAGCTGGCTCCTTTTTAGTGCCAAATAAGGGATCATAGCCCGTATCCTGTTGATACGGATAAGGTTCCCAAGTGAACATTTCACCGGTATCAAAATTGTCATGGATGACATAAGGAACACGCTTAGTAATATTTTGCGCGTTTAATGAACTTATAACAAGGAATAGTGCCAGAAAGGGAAGTATTGCTTTAATTTTCATAGTCTTTTGTCTGAGGTCTGTTGTCAGTTGTCTGTTGTCTGTTGTCTGAGGTCTGAGGTCTGTTGTCTGTTGTCTGAGGTCTGAGGTGAAGGTGCTGGAATGAAGCAGAATCTATCTCAATACTCAATACTCATTACTCAATACTCAAATTAGCACTTCACAGTCTTTGTTCTTGGTTCTTGGTTCTTGGTTCTGTTATCTGTTGTCTGTT
>CANKAT010000063.1 GCA_947479815.1 Sphingobacteriaceae bacterium | reverse complement strand
TTCAGTGCAAAGTAAAAACCTGCATTGATAACAAATAATGCAATTAGACAATGAATTCTGAAATTCAGCTGCGTGCTGAACGAATAACTGATTCCCTTAAATGCAAAATAAAATCCTTTAAAAAACTTCTTCATACTTAATTTTAAATCACCCTTAGGATATATAATTTATCAGAATCAAGGTCAAAAATGGTATTATTAAGGTATAAATACTGAAATAAAAGATTATTGAAAGTCCAAATTAAGAATTTTTGTAGTTTTACGCTCTGGCTTTTGCATTTATCCTAAAACGTGCAGTATGTGGAATAACTTTTCCAAATTTATACTTTCTAACCGTATAACTATTCTTGTAGTTTTCTTTCTTGTTACAGTGTTCATGGCATGGAAAGCCAGCGATGTCAAGCTATCTTTCATGGGAAGTAAAATTCTGCCTTTAACAGATTCTGCTTTCATCAAGTATAATAATTTCAAAAGCCAGTTTGGCGAAGATGGAAACATGATGGTTTTGGGGGTAAGTTCTCCTGATCTGTTGAAAAAAGAACAATTTAATGAATGGAAGGCATTGGCTGCAGAAATCCAAAAGGTTGAAGGAATTAAACAGGTTCTTTCTATCGGAAATCTATATGACCTACAGAAAGACACCAGCAATCAGCGGTTTGTATTAAAACAGCTGAGCGGAACCAAAGTGCTCAGTGATACTCAAATGGACAGTATCAAGCAACGAATTTATGAGCTTCCGTTTTATGAGGGTTTACTCTACAATAAAGAAAGCAATGCCACTTTAATGGCGATCAATATTGACACCAAAATACTAAACACCAAAAAAAGAGCTCCGACTATTCAATCTATTCTTGATAAAGCCGATGCTTTCAGTAAAAGGAATAAGTTGGAAGTTCATTACTCAGGGCTGCCCTTTATCCGCACCGCTGTAAGTCAGCTGGTATCTAAAGAGTTTGTACTTTTTCTTGGTCTATCTATTTTAGTTGCGGCCGTGATCTTGTTTATATTTTTCCGCCGGCTTTACCCTGTAATTTTTCCAATTCTGCTGGTGATCGTTGGCGTGATCTGGAGTTTGGCAACACTGGTTATGTTCGGGTATGAGATTACCATCCTCACCGGACTGATACCACCATTGATTGTAATTATTGGGATTCCGAATAGCATTTTGCTGCTGAATAAATATCATAATGAACTTCGTAAACATGGCGACAAAGCCAAAGCGTTGCATGTTACTATCCTGCGAATCTCTGAAACTACCCTAATCGCCAATATTACTGCCGCTATTGGATTTGGCGTATTATTTTTCACAGGCAGTGCCCTGCTGGTTGAATTTGGAGTGGTCGCTGCCTTGAATGTGATGGCTACTTGGTTTATTTGCCTGTGCCTGATTCCAATTATTTTCAGCTATTTGCCAGTCCCGGCATTGAAAGCTCAAGAAGAGCACGATAACAGCATTTTACATAAACTATTGGTCAAAACCGACTATCTGGTGCATCATCGCAGCAAGCTGATCTATAGTGTTACGATAATCATCACCCTGATCTCTATGATTGGAGTATCAAAGATCAATGTGAATGGCTATGTGGTAGATGATCTTCCGCAGAACTCTCCCATTATCCGCGACCTTAAATTTTTTGAAAAGAACTTCGAAGGAATTTTACCGCTAGAAGTGAGTATTGATACACGCAAAAAAAATGGAATCCTGAACTTATCGACCATTAAAAAAGTTGATAGAATGGAAGAAATGATCTCTGAATACCCCGAATTCTCGCGTTCAGTATCTTTGAATAAAGCATTAAAGTACGCATCGCAAGCATTTTATAACGGCGACCCGCAGTTTTTCCGAATCCCCAATGATATGGAGAAGAACTTTGTTCTGAGTTACCTTGGAAATTCGGGTGGAAACAATGACATGCTTAAAGGCTTTGTGGATAGTAATAAGCAGGTTACACGCGTCAGTTTTCAGATGGCTGATGTTGGCTCTAAACGTATGAATGAGCTGCTTAACGAGCTGAAACCTCGTATCGACTCTATTTTAAAACCGGAGCGTTATGATGTACTGCTAACCGGATCAAGTATTATTTTTTCAAAAGGAACTGATTACATGCTGATGCACCTGATGGAAAGTATACTATTGGCAATTGCTCTGATCTCGCTGCTGCGCCTTGCACAATTTAAAGATGTTAGGATCATGTTCATCTCGCTACTTCCTAATGTTATTCCATTGATTATTACCGCAGGGCTAATGGGATTTTTCAATATCCCACTTAAGCCTTCAACAATTCTGATATTTACAATCGCTTTCGGACTTGCATCCGACCAAACCATTTATTTTCTAACCAGGTATCAACAGGAATTACTGTCGACTGATTTCAGCACATCAAAAGTCATTTCTGATACTATTATAGAAACCGGCATTAGCATGACACACATTGCTTTGGTTCTGTTCTTCGGGTTTGGAATATTTACAGCCAGCACCTTTGGTGGCACCATGATTTTGGGATTACTGCTTTCCATCACGCTGATTATCGCACTGGTATCAAACCTGACCCTGCTACCTGCTTTACTGGTATTGCTGGATAAAAGAAAAAGAAGAAAGATTGCTAAGGCCAATGGGGAGACCTGGGATATTTAAGGTAGAGTTCTATAGCTACTAAATCCGCCATTTCGAACACGCAGGCATTATATTTATTATTGCACAGTCTTTAATGCGTGGAGAAATCTGTTGAGTGAAAAGAGAATTCCGATTGAAATAATACGCTTTAGTGAACAGATTTCTCCACCTTGTAATAATACTTTTCAATTGAAAAAATTGTTAAGGTGTTCGAAATGACGTTAATTTCATCGTCATAGAAAAAATACAAACACTAATCAACCTACTACTCCTCTGCCCGTTCCTTCAAAATAGCTTTCCGGTCCATTTTACGAATCAAGCTATAAATTACCGATAAAAAGCCAAAGCCAAATGCAAGGGTACCACTTACCATAGCCCAGCCATACTTGTATATCTCCTCTCCCATCAGGTAATATCCCAATAGATTTAAGGCTATCCCTAAAAATAGCAGCCAGATACCGCGGCGCATATATATATTTCTCATAATCTAAAAATTTCTAGGCTAATTTACACAAAATACAGGCCTTGCTTGTGTGGCAAATTTTCGCGCATGAATGATTCCAAAAAACTGCATTATAAGACTTAAAATTCTTAACTTTGCATCCTTAAATTTGGGAGTTAAAGCACTGATGTACAAAGAATATAAGCAACTTGATCTATCAAAAACCGGAAAAGAGATATTAGAATACTGGAAAAAAAACCAGGTATTTGAAAAAAGTATTTCTAACCGGCCTGCTTCTAAACCTTATATATTTTATGAGGGTCCACCATCCGCGAATGGAATGCCGGGAATTCATCATGTTATGGCCCGCTCCATTAAGGATATTTTTTGTCGTTATAAAACCCTCAAAGGCTTTCGAGTAAAACGTAAAGGAGGATGGGATACGCATGGGCTACCCATTGAACTGGCTGTAGAAAAGAAGCTGGGCATTACCAAAGATGATATCGGTAAAAGCATTACCGTTGAAGAATATAATGCTGCCTGCCGTACCGAGGTTATGAAATATACCGATGTATGGAATGAACTAACTGAGAAAATGGGCTATTGGGTTGACCTAGAGAATCCATATATCACCTATGAAAATGAGTATATAGAAACCCTCTGGTGGATCTTGAAGCAGTTTCATGAAAAAGGCCTTTTATACAAAGGATACACTGTTCAGCCTTATTCTCCTGCAGCAGGAACCGGATTAAGCTCACATGAGCTAAACCAGCCCGGGACATATCAAATGCTAAAAGATACCTCCATAGTTGCCCAGTTCCACATAAAAAAAGATCAGGACCATCCATTAATGAAGATTCTTTTTGACAAAGAAACTGAAGATACCACCATTTTGGCCTGGACCACTACACCATGGACCTTACCATCCAACTGTGCGCTGGCTATTGGTGCATCCATCAAGTATGTAAAAATTAAAACATTTAATCCGTATACGTTCAGGGCCGTGAGTGTGGTTCTAGCAAAGGATCTTGTTTCAAAATATTTTAAAGAAGAGGCAAAAACTATTCAGTTTTCAGATTACAAGGAAGGCGATAAACTGATTCCATGGCAGATGGAGGCAGAATTCAAGGGATCAGACCTGATTGATCTGCATTACCATCAGCTAATGCCCTATGTAACGAATGATGATCTTGAAAAGAATGCATTCCGCGTTATTCCTGCCGATTTTGTAACCACAGAAGATGGTACGGGTATCGTACATACCGCTTCTGTTTTTGGTGCCGACGATTTCAGGGCCTGCCGCGAAAACAATGTGCCATCGGTTATGATCAGGGATGAAAAAGGCAACGAATTCCCGCTGGTTGACAGGAAGGGAAAATTCGTTCAAGAGGTCAGTGACTTTGCCGGGAAATACGTAAAAGAAGAATATTATAGTGATGAAGAACGTAAAGATCCTGATTTCAGGCCTACAGATGTTTTAATCGCTATCAAATTAAAGGAAGAGAACAAAGCCTTTGATGTTAAGAAATACGAACACAGTTATCCGCATTGCTGGAGAACAGATAAGCCTGTTTTATATTACCCGTTAGATAGCTGGTTCATCAAAACTACTGCTGTTAAAGAACGCCTGGTTGCACTGAATAAAACCATCAACTGGAAGCCTGAATCAACGGGTACTGGTCGTTTTGGAAACTGGCTAGAAAATCTGGTTGACTGGAATTTATCCAGATCACGATACTGGGGCACTCCTTTACCAATCTGGCGTACAGAAGATGGTTCAGAAGAAAAATGTATCGGGTCTATCCATGAATTGAGAGCAGAAATCAAAAAATCTGCAGATGCTGGTTTTATGGACCCTGCATTTGTGATTAATGATATGCATCGCCCTTTTGTGGATGATGTGGTATTGCTTTCTACATCCGGGAAAAAAATGTTTCGTGAACCCGACCTCATTGATGTCTGGTTCGATTCAGGTGCTATGCCTTATGCGCAATGGGGTCTTCCGCCAACCGAAGAAGGACGAAACGGAAACATCAGTGCTAAAGATTTTTTAGCCTATTGGAACACCCATTCAGGATCTGATTCGGAAGCTGGATCAATATATCCTGCCGACTTTATTGCCGAAGGAGTAGATCAAACTCGCGGATGGTTTTTTACCCTGCATGCCATTGGTGTAATGCTTAATGATAGTGTTTCCTTTAAAAATGTGGTGTCAAACGGGCTGGTATTAGACAAAAGCGGCAATAAAATGTCGAAACGCTTGGGCAATGCGGTTGATCCATTTGAAACCATTGAAAAATACGGCGCAGATCCTACACGCTGGTACATGATCAGCAATGCATCGCCATGGGATAATTTAAAATTCAATATCGAAGGAATTGATGAGGTACGCCGCAAGTTCTTTGGAACGTTGCATAATACCTATGCGTTTTTTGTACTCTATGCGAATATAGACGGCTTTAGTTATCAAGAAGAGAATATTAAAGACCGTCCCGAAATTGATCGCTGGATTATTTCACTACTAAATTCATTAAGTCTGGAAGTGGATAAATACTACGCCGACTTTGAACCAACCCGCGCCACTCGTGCTATCCAAACCTTTGTGGATGAGCACCTGAGCAACTGGTATGTTCGCTTATGCCGTCGCCGTTTCTGGAAAGGTGAATATTCTGAAGATAAGATCTCAGCTTACCAGACACTTTACACGTGTTTGAATACCATTGCAAAGCTTATGTCACCGGTTGCGCCATTTTTCAGTGATCGTTTATTCATTGACCTGAACAATGCTACAGGTAAAGAACAGGCTCTTTCTGTACACTTGGCCAATTTTCCGGAATACAATGAAGGCTTGGTAGACAAAGCCCTGGAAGAACGCATGGGGCTTGCTCAGGATATTTCTTCACTAATCCTTTCGCTACGAAAAAAAGTTGGCATCAATGTAAGACAGCCATTAGGTAAGGCACTTATACCTGTTCTGGATAAAACTTTTAAAGCAAGGGTCGAAAAAATAAAAGATCTGATCCTTTCAGAAACAAACATTAAAGATATTGAGTACATTACAGATACGTCTGGCATTATAAGCAAAAAAATAAAGCCAAACTTTAAAGCTTTAGGACCGAAAGTTGGCAAGGATATGAAAATTGTGGCTGAAGCTTTAAACACTTTATCGCAACAGGAAATTAACCAGTTTGAAAACGAGGGCAAAATAGAATTACGCGGTACTGCTTATCAGATTCTTGTTGAAGATGTAGAAATCTTAGCTGAGGATGTTCCAGGATGGCAAGTAGCAAATCTTGGAGCCTTAACTGTAGCATTGGATATTACCATTACCGAAGAATTAAAGCAGGAGGGTATTTCAAGAGAGCTGGTTAACCGCATCCAGAACATGAGAAAAGATCAGGGTTTTGAGGTTACAGATAAGATTAGGGTACAGGTTAAAGACCATCCGTATATTTCGGAAGCCCTGAAAAATAATTTATCATATATTTGCGCCGAAATCCTGGCCAACTCCTTAGAGCTTGTAAATGAGCTAAATGAAGGAGAATTGGTAAGTATTGATGAGCATAATTTAATGATACTAATAATTAAAGGATAGAAATGGATAAGAATGTGAAAACAAGATATTCCGATGCAGAATTGCAGGAATTCAAAAGCCTTATTACAGATAAATTACGTAGCTCAAGAGAAGAATTAGCTGCTTTAAGCCAATCATTAAGTAACCCAAATATGAACGGAACTGATGATACCGCAGGAACTTACAAGACTCTTGAGGATGGATCAGCTACCCTTGAAAAGGAATCAATCAATCAGCTAGCTGCTCGTCAGCGCAAATTCATAGATAACCTAGAGAATGCATTGGTACGTATTGAAAATAAAACATATGGTATCTGCAGAGAAACCGGAAAGTTAATACCTAAAGAACGTTTGCGTGCAGTTCCTCATGCAACGCTAAGTATGGAAGCTAAACTGAAACAGGCCTAAATGAAAGCTTATACTAAGCCCTTTTTTGCGATTTTCTTCATATTACTTGCTGACCAAATTTTAAAATTCTGGATCAAGCTGAACATGTCTTTAGGGCAAGAGTATAAGATCATTGGCGACTGGGCCATCATTCATTTCACTGAAAACAATGGAATGGCATTCGGTATGGAGTTTGGTGGAGAAACCGGCAAACTTGTATTAACCTTATTCCGGATTGTTGCTGTGTTAGGAATAGGATATGGATTGGTATATATGATCAAACATAAATACCACCGCGGACTGATCATGAATTTATCACTCATCTTTGCTGGTGCAATGGGAAATATAATTGATTCAAGCTTTTATGGAGTACTATTTAGCGAAAGTTCTTATTATGAACCCGCAAAATTATTTCCTGTTGAAGGCGGATATTCCAGCCTTTTCCATGGCAAAGTAGTTGACATGTTCTATGCTCCCATAATCCAAGGGGCATACCCTTCATGGTTCCCATTTTGGGGCGGACAAGAGCTCGTTTTTTTTAGACCCGTATTTAACCTAGCCGACTCTGCGATATCCATTGGAGTGATCATGATTTTATTGTATCAAAAAAGATATTTCAAAGAAGAAAAAGAAGAGGTAGTATACACCCACAGCGAAGTTGTTGAAGAATGAGGTAGGAGGTCTGAGGTCTGAGGTCTGAGGTCTGACTAGCGTACCTAAACTGATAACTATTTACTAACCAACTAACTACTAACCAACTAATTACTAACCACCTAACCAACTAATTACTAACCAACTAACTACTAACCACCTAACCAACTAACTACTAACCAACTAACTACTAACCACCTAACCACCTGGCAACCGAATAAAATGCATTCACAACAAAAGGAGCCTAGGGATGTTGTTCCATCCAAAAAGAAGCTGCATTATACCATAAGGCCTGAGCTTCGTGAATATCTTTTAAAATTCGACCGTGAGGTAAAGCTTCCGGTACAGTATTCAGACCTGATGCGTTTTAACCTGAAAACTCCATTGAGGGATAAGGAAGGCCGCGATACGCTCTGGTATACCGTATATTATGATGAAAGTGAGATGAAGGAACTTTTTCCGAATCTCACTTTCATTTATGCGCTGATGAATACCGATGGTGATACCGCGGTTATGGAACACCTGTCAGTAGCGCGAATCGACTATTGCACCTTTGCCAATACCAAGCCATTTCGGGTTCGCATTATCAACCGGCTAAATGATAATTATGATCATTTTTACGTCAAAGTGGCCGATGCTTCGCGGGTTTACGGACTGGAACTGGAGCATATTCTATCACCCAACAGGATTAGTTATTTAACGGATGGCAATACCCTGATCGAAGAACATATTCCCGGTTTACCTGGTGATGAATTTATTAGCAGACGATTAGGCACTTCCAAATTTAATCAGATTCGAATTTGTAAGGAGTTTGTGAAATTCAATGAACGCTGTTTTGTTAGGTTACTTGGAGATATGCGTTCTTATAATTTTGTTGTGGATATCACTCCGGATATTGAAGGCAATCAATACCGCTTTCGGGCCATTGACTTCGACCAACAATCGTATGAAGGCCGACTGAAAATGTACCTACCACATTATTTCAAAGAGAACCTGGCTCTGGTTCAGCTTGGAATGCAACATATGGACTTAACAACCATGAAACAGTATCAGGAAGAAGAAAGAAGCCTGATCGCAAACCGTTTTCGTACAGGGCATTACCGCATTGAAGAACTTTTTAGAGTAATGGACATTGATACCATTGCACCGGATGAAAAAGTCAAGCAATTAGGTAAAGAACTTTCTTCATATCATAAAAATCCGGCATTTAAAACTTGTACCACCATGGGGCAGCTGGTATTTGAATACCTAAGCCAGATTGTTGGGAAACGACAGGGGTAAAAATATAGGGATTTTAATGTAATATTAAAAACCATCCCCTTTTATTCCCCCGCTCCAATGGAGTCCTTTAGACCTGCGGTGGACACTGGGCGGCTAAGAAAATTTTGCTGTAAACTACCTATAATTTCCTTATCACTCATAAAGCCGCGTCTCTGCGTCTTTGCGAGACAATCTTTAAATACAATGATCGAATTCCATGAAATTAAAATAAAATAGCTTGCAAAGACGCCAAGACGCAAAATTTATAGATTAAATCTACTATTGATCACATGCTGACAAGCTAACGGATAACCTTTTAGCGCTGCGAGGGGGTATTTTGAAGCTAATTCAAGAGAAATAATCTCTCACTACCTAAACTCCAGTACCAGATCATCTGTATTCACCAATGTTCCAGGAGATAATATAATATCACCTACAATACCATCCGCACTCGCAGCAATATTGGTTTCCATTTTCATGGCTTCAACCATAAACAATGGCTGATTTTTTTTCACTTCATCGCCCTGCTTAACAAAAATCTTTGAAAGCATACCCTGCAAAGGAGAGCCAATATGATGTGCACTTGACTTATCGGCCTTACGATTTTCTTGACGGATTACTTTAATAGACCTATCCTGAACCTCAATATTACGGGTCTGTCCATTCAGCTTAAAGAAAGCAGTTCGCATACCTTTATCATCAGCAGGCCCCATAGACTGAAGCCTCACCAGTAATGTTTTACCGGGAGCAATCTCAATGGTGGTTTCCTCGCCCGGTTTCATACCAAAAAAGAAATATTTGGTTGGAACCACATCAACATCTCCATATTTGCGGAACATATGCAGATAATCTTCTGTCACCTTTGGATAAAACTTATACGATAAGTAAGTTGTATAAGGAAGATCATCACCGAACTGTTTCTTAAAATCCTTGAAATCCTGCTCCAGATCAAGCGCTGGCAAACTCTTGCCTGCACGTTCAGTCATGGCAGTTTTACCCTTCAATACTATCCGCTGAAGCTCTTGGGGAAAACCTCCTTCTGGCTGACCTATCTCACCCATAAAATAAGAAACCACAGATTCCGGGAAAGAGATGTGATCGCCTTTAGTAAATATATCCTCCTTACTTATGTTGTTTGCTACCATATACTGGGCCATATCACCAACAACTTTTGAACTAGGCGTTACCTTTACGATATCTCCAAACATTTCATTCACATCGGCATAGCGTTCTTTTATCTCTTCAAACTTGTCTCCAAGCCCAAGTGCGATTGCCTGCGGCTTAAGGTTTGAATACTGCCCGCCAGGTATTTCATGCTGAAAAACTTCTGCAGAACTTGATTTCATGCCTGACTCAAAAGGATGATAATAATCACGAACCGTTTCCCAATAATTGCTAAACTGATTCAATGATTTTATAGTATATGGATTCTCACGTTCATGAAAACGCATCATCTCCACAATAGAATTAAAATTTGGCTGAGAAGTCATTCCCGACATGGAACCCAGAGCACAATCAACCACATCCACGCCTGCTTCAATAGCCATCAGGTAAGTTGCCGACTGCAAGGAGGAAGTATCATGTGTATGAAGATGTATGGGAATCTTCACAGTGTCTTTTAATGCTTCAATGAGCAATTTGGCTGCATGGGGTTTTAAAAGCCCTGACATGTCTTTAACACCTAAAATATGGGATCCTGCATTTTCAAGATCCTTTGCCATGCGCAAGTAATAATCAAGATTATATTTAGTGCGTTTTGGATTGAGAATATCGCCGGTATAACACAAAGAACCCTCGGCAATTCCTCCGGTTTTACGCACCATATCAATGCATGGGGCTATATTTTCCATCCAGTTTAATGAGTCGAAAATGCGGAATACGTCAACTCCATTCTCCCAGCTCTTTTGCACAAATGACTCAACCAGATTATCGGGATAGGCAGAATATCCAACTCCATTACACCCTCTTATCAGCATCTGAATAAGAATATTAGGCATGGCAGCCCTTAATTTCTGTAATCTAATCCATGGATCTTCATGCAGAAACCTTAAACAAACGTCAAATGTAGCACCACCCCAAGCCTCCATACTGAATGTTTGGGGATGATCTTTGGCATAAGCCTCAGCAACCTTTAGCATGTCATAGGTACGCATGCGTGTAGCCAGCAATGATTGGTGGCCATCCCTAAACGTGGTATCGGTATAATAAATCTTCTTTTCATTCTTTAACCAGGTACAAAAGGCCTCTGCACCCATATCATTCAGCATATCCTTGGTTCCTCTGGGATAGCTAGATGTATGATCAAACTCTGGCACAATGGGTTTCTCGAGTCGAATTTCTGGATCAAATTTCTTGACATCCGGATTTCCGTTCAATGAAATATCACCAAGAAATGATAAAACACGAGTACCACGATCTAAACCTTTTGTGATAGCAAATAACTCAGGATACTCCTGAATAAAATTAACTGTAGCTTTTCCTTCAACAAAAACAGGATGATTAATCAGATTCTCCAGAAACTGAATATTGTTTTTTACACCCCTAATCCTGAACTCACGTAAGGCGCGGTTCATCTTCCGTGCCGCATCGAGTAAAGTTGCCCCCTGGGTACTAACTTTTACAAGCATAGAGTCAAAAAACGGGCTGATCTTCATTCCCGGATAAGTACTTCCCTCATCCAAACGCACCCCAAATCCGGTGGCATTTCTATAGGTAATTAATGTGCCATAATCAGGCTTAAAGTCATTAGATGGATCTTCGGTGGTAATTCTGCATTGCATAGCAAAGCCATTTTTCATCACCTTCGACTGATCAGAAAGGCCAATTTCAGGGTCAGAAAGCTTGTACCCATCAGCAATATAGATCTGAGTTTTTATGAGGTCAATTCCAGTTATCATTTCTGTAACCGTATGTTCAACCTGAATTCTAGGATTAACTTCTATAAAATAAATGCGCTCATCAGAATCCACCAGGAACTCCACAGTACCCACATTATTATAATTAACAGCTTTTGCAATGCTAACCGCATAATGATATAGCTTTTCGCGAGTCTGATCTTTCAAATTAAGAGAAGGCGCAACTTCCACTACCTTTTGAAAACGCCGCTGTACTGAACAATCGCGTTCATATAGGTGCATCACCTGCTGATGGTTATCCGCTACAATCTGTACCTCAATATGGCGCGGACGCTCAATGAATTTTTCAAGAAATACCGTATCGTCACCAAATGCATTTTTAGCCTCACTCTTGGCTTCAGGAAATACTTTTCTAAGCTCCTCATCGGTTCGAACTACACGCATACCACGACCACCACCACCCGAAGCAGCCTTTAATATCATTGGGAATCCAATTCTTTTTGCCTCAGAAAGTGCTATTTCAAGCGTATTAAGATCAGGTACATTACTTTCTATAATAGGAATCTGAGCTTGTTTTGCGACTGCTTTTGCTTGAATCTTATCTCCCAAGGCAATCATAACGTCAGGCCTAGGGCCAATAAATACGATGCCATTCTCAGCACATTGACGTGCGAATTCCGGATTTTCAGATAAAAAACCATATCCAGGATGAATAGCGTCTGCTTTGCAGTATTTAGCCATTTTTATGATGGCCTGAATATCAAGATATGGCTTTAAAGGATTATTATCCTCACCAATCTGATAGGCCTCATCGGCCTTATAACGGTGAAGTGAATATCGATCTTCATAGGTATAAATTGCTGCTGTCCGGATGTTCAGCTCATTACACGCTCGGCTAATTCTGATCGCAATCTCCCCCCTGTTTGCGATCAGTATTTTCTTAATATTCATAATTCTGCACAATTAATTTCTAAGATAGAAAAATATATACCAAATTACAATTCGGTTCAAAATCTATTCAAAATCATTATAAAAAGCATTAAATCGACTACAAGATTTCGAAAAAATAAAGAATTGGCAATAATAATGTGCTGAAATTCAGAAACACAAAATTAAAATGCGCAGTTTATATTATTTACCCAATGGATGAACGTTGTAACCTCTAAAATGACATGCAACAACAAGCTGAGCAAACCAAATTGGATAGCAGAAATAGAAGATTAATTAGAACTATCCAAAAAATAATTAATGAAGCAGAGGAGCTTGCTCTCCAATTATGATGAATTAAACCCTGATCTAGTAGAAGAGTTTTAGAAAATTGAAAAATCAATTCTCTTTTTATTATTATCCAGACCGTTATTCAGAAGAAAAACAGGATCACACTAGTTGATCCATTCAAAACCCGTATAAGGAATCAATGCTGCAGGAATCTTAATTCCCGTCTCTGTTTGATTATTTTCCAAAAGTGAAGCCACAATACGAGGTAAGGCCAGAGCACTCCCATTTAAAGTATGTGCAAACTGAGACTTCCCTTCCTTGCTTTTGAAACGCAGTTTCAGGCGGTTACTTTGATAGGTTTCAAAATTTGATACAGAAGATACTTCAAGCCAACGAGCCTGTGCGGCACACCATACTTCCATATCATACGTTTTAGCTGAAGTAAATCCCATATCGCCTCCGCATAAGCTTAATACACGGTAAGGAAGCTCCAATGCCTGCAGGAGTGACTGAACATATGCACTCATATCTTCAAGAACCTGATAAGAATGAGATGGATGAACAACCTGCACGATCTCAACTTTATCAAACTGATGCAATCTGTTCAAACCACGAACATGAGCGCCATATGAACCTGCTTCTCTACGGAAACAAGGAGTATAAGCACAGTTTTTTATAGGCAACTCATCTTCCTTCAAGATTACATCACGATATAAATTAGTAACCGGAACCTCTGCAGTTGGAATCAGGTAAAGATTATCAATGCCAATATGGTACATCTGCCCTTCCTTATCCGGAAGCTGTCCGGTTCCAAAACCTGAGGCTTCATTTACCACTATAGGTGGTTGCATTTCACGGTATCCGGCTTCACCGGCACGATCCAGAAAGAAATTGATCAGCGCACGCTGAAGTTTAGCACCTTTGCCTTTATAAACAGGAAATCCGGCACCGGCGATCTTGTTTCCAAGTTCAAAATCAATAATATCATATTTTGTTGCCAACTCCCAATGGGGCAGCGCATTTTGCATCAGCTTAGGAATCTTTCCATGTTCGAGAGCAACCACATTTTCTTCGGGCGTTTTTCCTTTAGGAACAGAAATATGCGGCAAGTTGGGGAGTAATACAAGCTCATTCTGCAATAGAATTTCAATAGCGCTTAACTTATCACTCAGGATTTTAGACTGCTCCTTATTGGTATTTGACTGTGATTTTATGCTTTCAGCTTCATCTTTGAGACCCTGGCGCATCAAATCACCAATTTTTTTTGCAGATGCATTAGCCTCAGCAGCAATGGAGTCTAGCTGAGTCTGCGTTTGCCGGCGGTCATCATCTAATTTAATGATGTTATCGACCAGCTCAGGATGTTTAAAATTCTTTACTGATAAACGATTTAAAACTTCATCCCTATTATCACGGATATAACTAACTTGCAGCATCTTTAATAAATTTAGACAAAGATATAAACAGTTTGGAGTTTGGGCTTTGGTTTTGTAGTTTTTCCTTAATTTTTGCCCGAATAAAATAAGAAACCATGAGTGGCAAACTCTACCTTGTACCCACACCGATAGGAAATCTTGAAGACATGAGCTTCAGGGCTATCCGCATTTTGAAAGAGGTGGACCTCATTCTTGCTGAAGATACCCGCACCAGTGCACCTTTACTGAAACATTTTGGCATTGATAAAAAGCTATTTTCTCATCATCAGCATAATGAGCATAAATCAGTTACCGAGGTTATTCGCTTTTTAAAAGAAGGTAAACAAATAGCCCTGATCTCTGATGCAGGAACACCAGCAATTTCAGATCCAGGTTTTTTACTTGTGCGTGAAGCCATCCGCAACGAAATTCCATTGGAATGCCTTCCCGGAGCTACAGCATTTGTTCCGGCATTGGTCAATTCTGGATTAGCTGCCGATAGATTTACTTTTGAAGGATTTTTACCGGTTAAAAAAGGCCGACAAACACGCATGAAAGAGCTTGCAAACGAAACGCGCACCATGATTTTTTATGAATCTCCGCATCGATTGCTGAAAACCCTAGAGGAATTGGAGCAGTATCTGGGTACAGATCGCCAAGCTTCGGTATCAAGGGAACTGACCAAGATGTTTGAAGAAACGGTCAGAGGAACTTTAAATGAAATTAAAATACATTATGAAACTCATACCTTAAAAGGTGAGATCGTAATTTGCGTTGCTGGAAAATAAGCCTATTAAACGAAAAAAAAATATGGAAAACGAACAGTATTTATCTGATGAACAGGATCCAAAAACTGCTGAAAAGGTTTTAGGGAAATTAAGCGATATGCTTACCTCAGGCGAGGCCGTAATTTATCTGGCTATCCAGAAAAAACCTGCTGTAACTCTCATTCCGGACAGTATTGTGGTAACCAATAAGCGAATCGTGTTCTGCATTCCTGAAAACCTTGGACTTACAACCAATTATATCACATTTAATTGGTCGGAAGTCAAAGAAGTATTTTTTAAAGAAGCGTTTTTTAGCTCAAAGTTTATTACCATCCCTAAAAAAGGTGAAAATATAACCATTGATTATATACCCAAAGTTCAGGCACGAAAACTGTCTCAATTCTGTAATGAACAGCTTGAAATTCATAAACCAGTGCCTTCCAAACCAGAAACTGCATTGCTAAATGATAATTTGGATGAAGATTCAACAGGAGTAAGCACGATAAAAGATATAGAAGATGAACTTACTCAGAAACTGAAAAAGTTAAAAATTCTATTTGAAAAACAACTCATCAGTCAGGAAGAATACGAACGTAAAAAAGCAGATATTTTATCTCAATTATAAATGAAAAAAAATTACCAGCTCGCTTTACTCAGCGCTTTTCTGCTATGGCTGGCATGGCCACCAATGCCATTTACTGCACTAATTCTGCTTGTGGCATTAGTACCACTACTCCAGGCAGTAGAAAACATCATTCAATCAGAAGAAAAAAAGAAAGGCCGACTGATCTGGAGAATTGCCATTATTTGCTTTTTTATCTGGAATACTGCATGTATCTATTGGGTTTTCAATTCCCTGAATGCAGTAATGCCTGCATGGTTGGCAATTATTATTGCACAGATCCCTTTCTGTCTTGGCGCAGTACTGATGACCCTTGCCTTCTGGCTTTACTACTGCATGAGAAGGATAACAAACAAAATTTGGAGTTATGCCGGACTGATCTGCTTCTGGATAGGATATGAATACCTGCATCAAACATGGGACCTAGCCTTCCCATGGATGAATCTTGGAAATGGTTTTGCAGAGGCGCACTATCTAATTCAATGGTATGAATATACAGGCGTATATGGTGGAACTCTTTGGATCTTATTATCCAATATTCTTGTTTTTGAAACAATTCTTGCAGTAAAAAGTAAGTCTACAAAAACAAAACAGATCAAACTTCAAATTTCAACGGCTGCCTTGGTGTTGATTCCCATAGCATGCTCCATTCTCATCTACGTTAATTATGAGGAAAAGGCTAATCCTTCGAATATAGTTGTAGTTCAGCCCAATATTGATCCTTATGACAAATTCGGAAAATTATCTGCTTCAGATCAGGTAGCAAAACTGATCAAGCTGTCAGAATCAATTGGTCAGACCAATACCGAATTTTTTGTATGGCCTGAGACTGCCATTTCAAGAGGCACAGAAGAAAGAAGTTTTAGAGGTGATGAGAATTTTATCCAAATACAGGAATTCTTAAAGAATTATAAAAACGGAAACCTGCTTACAGGAATAGAAAGTTTTGCCGTTTACGATACAGCAAAGACAGAAACTGCTAGATATGACAGCAGATCAAATATCTATTATGATGTTTTCAATGCCGCTGTCTTTATTGAAAATTCTGCAAAACTACAATTCTATCATAAATCGAAACTCGTTCCTGGAGTAGAACAAACTCCATTCTCAAATTCAATGGCGTTTTTAAAGCCTGCATTCGCTGCTTTCGGCGGGTCATCGGGAAGCTATGGCAAACAGAGTGAACCATCTGTATTTTATTCACAGAGTGGAATCGGATTAGCCCCTGTAATTTGTTATGAATCAATCTGGGGAGAATATGTTGCTGATTACATTAAGAAAGATGCACAGTTCATCGCAATTATTACCAATGATGGCTGGTGGGGTAATACCTCGGGTAAAGATCAGCATTTGCAATATGCCAAACTCAGAGCAATTGAAACAAGAAGGTGGGTGGCGCGCTCTGCCAATACAGGAATATCAGCTTTTATTGATCAGCGTGGTACTATTGTTCAACAAACCAAATGGTGGATACCCGGAGTTTTGAAGCAGGATATTAATCTGAATGAACAAATTACATTCTATGTAAAACATGGTGATTATATCGCAAAAGCCGGAGCTGCAGGAAGTGCTCTGTTTGCATTATTTCTTGTAATAGGAATTTTTAAGTATAAGTGATAAGTTGTAGGGGATAGGTTATAGGTAATAAGTTATAGGTTATAGGTTGTAGGTTATAAGTTGAAAGCAAAAAGGGAAAAGCAAAAAGGGAAAAGCAAAAAGGGAAAAGCTGAAAGCAAAAAGGTAAAAGCTGAAAGCAAAAAGGTAAAAGCAAAAAGGTAAAAGCAAAAAGCAAAAAGTAGAGAAGAGCAATCAATTGAAATGAGGTAGTATAAAGCAATTTAAATAGTATTGAGTAGAGAGTATTGAGTATTGAGATAAGAGATTGGATTAAGCTTGAAATTACTTTTTAACAGTAAAATCAGAAAGAGTTTTTAAGTAATGGAACTAATTTTACAAGTTCTATTATAATTACTAACTAACTAACTAACTACTAACTACTAACTACTAACTACTAACCACCTAACCAACCACTAAATAGTATTGAGTACAGAGTATTGAGTATTGAGATAGGAGATTGGATTAAGCTTGAAATTACTTTTTAATAGTAAAATCAGAAAGAGTTTTTAAGTAATGGAACTAATTTTACAAGTTCTATTATAATTACTAACTAACTAACTAACTACTAACTACTAAC
>CANKAT010000062.1 GCA_947479815.1 Sphingobacteriaceae bacterium | reverse complement strand
ATCTCCATCAGGAGTTATTGGTATCGTTGATTATGCCCATACGCCAGATGCAGTACAGAATGTGCTGAGCACTATTCAGGATATTCGAAAAGGTACTGAGCAGGTTATTACCGTGATAGGTTGCGGCGGCGACAGAGATAAATCAAAACGTCCGGTTATGGCACAGGTAGCTTGTGATTGGAGTGATAAAGTAATACTGACCTCTGATAATCCTCGAACTGAGGTTCCGGAGCAAATTATCAGAGAAATGGAGGCAGGTGTTATGCCTCAAAATAAAAGAAAAGCGCTTTCTATCACTGACAGAAAAGAAGCCATTCGCACGGCTTGCCATCTAGCAAAGTCAGGTGATATTATAGTGGTTGCTGGTAAAGGGCACGAAAAATATCAGGACGTTGGGGGTGAAAAGCTCCCTTTTGATGATAAAGAAATATTAACTGAATTTTTAAATCTGGTAAGCTAATGTTGTATTACTTATTTACTTGGCTTGACAAGCATTTTGATATTCCTGGGGCAGGATTATTCCAGTTTATATCATTCCGTACCGGTATGGCTGTGATCTTGTCACTCCTTTTGACAACTGTTTACGGTAGCCGTTTGATCAGAATATTACGCGCTAAACAAGTAGGAGAGACCGTTAGAAACCTCGGTCTGGATGGCCAGATACAAAAGCAAGGGACCCCAACAATGGGAGGCTTGATTATACTTCTAGGAATTTTGGCTCCAACTCTTTTGTTTGCCCGTATAGATAATATTTATATCATTCTGATGCTTATCACTACTGTTTGGATGGGAGCTATTGGGTTTGTTGATGATTATATAAAGGTATTTAAAAAAGATAAGGAAGGTCTTGCTGGCCGTTTTAAGATCATGGGTCAAGTTGGATTGGCTTTGATCATTGGTTGGACCATGTATTTTCACCCGGATATTGTTGTAAGAGAGCAGGTTGCTTTACCGGCTAAAGTACAAGCTTCATTGGATGTTCATAAACGTGGCGATCAATTTTATTATACTCAGGATATTAAGTCGACCATTACCAATGTGCCTTTTTACAAGGACAATGAATTCGATTATGCCAAAGTTCTTACAGTTTTTGGAGCTCAGTATGAAAAGTATTCTCTGGTTGTTTTCCTGCTTTTTGTAATCGTAATTGTTACAGCAGTTTCTAATGGTGCAAATCTCACGGATGGAATCGATGGTTTAGCAACTGGAACATCGGCCATCATTGGAATTACGCTAGCCATTCTTGCTTACGTTTCAGGGAATACCATTTTTGCCGATTACCTCAATATTATGTATATCCCCTACTCAGGAGAGCTGGTGATTTTTGCTGGTGCTTTTGTAGGAGCGTGCGTAGGCTTTTTATGGTATAATTCGTATCCAGCCCAAGTATTCATGGGCGATACTGGTAGCCTGGCTATCGGTGGGATCATCGCTGCATTTGCGATCATGATCAGGAAGGAACTACTTATTCCTGTATTATGTGGAGTATTCTTGGTTGAGAACCTTTCGGTGATCATGCAAGTCTCTTATTTTAAATACACTAAAAAGAAATATGGCGAAGGACGTCGCATTTTTCTGATGTCGCCGCTACATCATCATTATCAGAAAAAAGGATATCATGAGGCCAAGATCGTTACACGGTTCTGGATCGTTGGAATTATACTGGCTATTTTAACAATTGTGACTTTAAAGCTTAGGTAATGACAGAGAAGAGATATATCGTTATTCTTGGAGCCGGCGAAAGTGGGGTTGGTGCAGCTTTGCTGGCACAGAAGGAAGGTTATGCAGTGTTCGTTTCAGATTTTGGCCCTATTGCTGAACATTATAAAAAAGATCTGGAGCATGCAGCAATTTCTTTCGAAGAAAATGGGCATTCTGAGGAACGTATTTTAACAGCCTCTGAAGTTGTAAAAAGTCCGGGAATTCCAGATAAAGCGCCAATTATTAAAAAATTAATTGAAAATAATATCCCAATACTTTCTGAAATCGAATTTGCCGGGCGTTACTCTACAGCAAAAATGATTTGTATTACAGGTTCTAATGGGAAGTCGACCACAACCCTGCTAACTTATCATATCCTAAAGAATGCCGGTCTGAATATAGGCCTTGCCGGAAATATAGGAAAGAGCTTTGCCCGACAGGTAGCATTTGAGAATTTTGATTACTATGTTTTGGAGATCAGCAGCTTTATGCTTGATAATATGTATGACTTCAAAGCTGATATTGCTGTATTATTAAATATTACACCTGACCATTTAGATAGGTATGACTATAAAATGGAGAATTATTCTGATTCTAAATTCAGGATTATTCAAAATCAAAATCCAGGAGATGTGTTTATTTATTGTGCCGATGACGAGGAAACTCAGAAGGGTCTTTTAAAACATCAGAGCAAGGCAGATGCCTTTCCTTTTTCTATTGAGAAAATTCTTGATCATGGAGCCTTTCTTCAGGATGACCAGATCAATATAACCCTTAACCATAAAAACCAAGAATCATTTACTATGTCAATTAAAGATCTAGCTCTTCAGGGTAAGCATAACATTTACAATTCTATGGCCTCGGGCATAGTAGCAAAAGTGCTTGAATTAAGGAATGAAACTATTCGCGAAAGCATGGCAAGTTTCACAAACATTGAACATAGGCTTGAACATGTTGCCCGCATATCAGGAATTGATTTTATCAATGATTCAAAGGCCACTAATGTGAATTCTACTTGGTATGCACTTGAAAGTATGCCTGGAGAAGTTGTTCTTATTCTTGGTGGGGTGGATAAGGGCAATGATTACAGCATGTTAAAAGATCTTGTAAAATCAAAAGTGAAAGCTATAGTTTGTCTTGGCAAGGATAATAAGCGCATTCATGAAGCATTTGAAGATGATGTAGAGGTAATTGTAAATACTTTTTCAGCAAATGAAGCAGTTCAGATCGCATATCATTTAGCTACAAAAGGCAATACTGTTCTCTTATCGCCTGCTTGTGCCAGTTTTGACTTGTTTAAAAATTATGAAGACCGTGGAAACCAATTTAAAAAAGCCGTAAAAGAACTTTAATAGTTGATACCTAAGCAGCAGATAACTGAAAATGGAACCAAGAACCAAGAGCAAAGAACAAAGACTGTTTAGTGCTAATTGAAATTTAATGTTTTTTTCAGACCTCAGACCTCAGATAACTGATAACAGACAACAGATAACAGACAACAGACAACAGATAACACAAGAAAGCTAAAAGCAGAGAAAAACAATCAATTGAAATGATGAGTCGGAGGTAATTTTAACTAACCAACTAACTACTAACCATCTAACCAACTGATAACAGACAACAGATAACAGATAACAGACAACAGACAACAAACAAATAATGGAAAGAATAATTAGCAAAACAAAAGGTGATCGCTGGATCTGGCTCATTGTGATTTTACTCTCAGTATGGTCGCTTTTAGCTGTTTACAGTGCCACAGGAACGCTTGCCTATAAAAAGGGAGTTGCTAGCGAGCAATTTCTAATCAAGCACCTGGTGATGATCGTCGGAGGGCTTGCTTTAATGTACTTCTCCCATCTTCTTGATTACAGGTATTATGCAGGTATTAGCAAAATATTGATGGTTATTACCATTCCACTTTTAGCTTATACCTTGTTATTTGGAGCAAATGTGAATGAAGCTAGCCGCTGGGTAACAATTCCAATTATCAATCAAACTTTCCAAACCTCGGATCTTGCAAAACTGGCTTTGATCACCTTTCTGGCAAGGAGTCTTAGTAAGAAGCAGGAAAATATAAAAGATGTTAAAAAAGCATTCCTGCCTATCATGGGCTCAGTTTGTGGAGTGTTTGTGCTCATCGCTTTGGCTAATTTATCAACGGCCCTAATGTTATTTGGAGTAAGTATTCTTTTGCTCATCATTGGGCGTATAAGTATTAAGCAAATTTCTATAGTATGTCTTGCTGGGCTTATTCTATTGAGTGGTGTCATGTTGCTTGGTCCGCGTCGTCAAACTTATATCTCAAGAATTGAAACATTCTTGCATCCTGAACGTGTAGATCCTGATAAATCATTTCAGGCAAACCAGGCTAAAATAGCCATTGCAACAGGTGGTGTTTTTGGAAAAGGCCCAGGAAATAGTACTCAACGAAATTATTTACCTCACCCATATTCAGATTTTGTATTTGCACTGATTATTGAAGAATACGGCATGATTGGTGGGGTTGGGCTTGTACTGATGTATTTGGTATTTCTATACCGATGCGTCTTGATTGTGACACAGAGCCCCAAGGCATTTGGGGCATTGCTGGCTGCCGGATTAAGTTTTAGTTTGACTATACAAGCCTTTGCCAATATGGCCGTAGCCGTAGGTTTGGGTCCGGTAACTGGTGTTCCACTTCCATTGGTTAGTATGGGTGGTACATCAATTCTGTTTACAAGTGTGGCATTCGGTATCATACTTAGTGTAAGTAGAGATAATGATGAAAATAAAGAAAAGAGTCTGGAAAAGGTAATTGTTGGTGAGATTCCAGCTATGGCTTGATGATAGATAAATAGGGTTGAATAGGTATAAAATGGCAAAAAGAGTAATTATAAGCGGAGGCGGCACTGGTGGGCATATTTTCCCAGCTATTGCTATAGCCAATGCATTGAAAAAGATCGATCCGGAAACGGAGATCCTTTTTGTCGGTGCTAATGGTCGAATGGAAATGGAGAAAGTGCCAGCCGCAGGTTATAAAATAATAGGTTTAGATATTCAGGGATTTCAGCGAGGCTCTCTTTTAAAGAATGTGTTATTGCCATTCAAACTTTTACGAAGTGTAATAAAGGCTATAGCAATAGTAAAAGATTTTAAGCCAGATGTGGCAGTAGGTGTTGGTGGCTATGCTTCTGGCCCCTTGTTATATGCTGCTTCACAGATGAAGGTACCCTATTTGATACAGGAGCAGAATTCATTTGCAGGTATCACAAATAAATGGCTTGGAAAAAAAGCTTCACTGATTTGCGTAGCCTTCGAAGGAATGGATAAATTCTTTCCTAAAGCAAAGATATTGGTTACTGGTAATCCTATAAGGAAGGAAGCTGTTGAAATTGAAAATAAACGATTTGCAGCAGCAGAATTTTTAGGCATTTCACCACTTAAAAAAACTATTTTATTGACTGGGGGGAGTCTTGGTGCAGGTACTTTGAATAAAAGCATTTTGGCAGGATTGGATAAAATCATTGCTGCAGATGTACAATTGATATGGCAAACAGGTAAATATTACTATCAATCAGTCACTGGACAGTTGGCAGGTAAGGAACATGCAAATATTAAAGTGTTTGAGTTCTTACAACGTATGGATCTTGCTTATGCAGCATGCGATTTGGTAATTTCAAGAGCAGGTGCAGGTACTATTGCTGAATTATGTGCTGTGAAGAAACCAGTCATTCTGGTTCCATCACCTAATGTAGCAGAAGATCATCAAACAAAGAATGCATTGGCATTGGTAGAAAAAGAAGCCGCTATTCTTGTTGGCGATGATATTGCCGAACACGAGCTGCTTGATATTGCACTTCAACTGATTGAAAATAAGAACAAGTGTAGCGAATTAGCTGAAAATATTGGTAAAATGGAATTACCTGATGCAGATAAAATTATAGCGGAAGAAGTATTAAAATTAGCAAACTAGAAAAATTTACTATGGAACTGGAGAATATACATAGAGTTTATTTAGTAGGAATCGGCGGGATCGGTATGAGTGGCCTTGCCCGTTATTTTAAAAAGCGTGGTTGCGTGGTTTGTGGTTACGATAAGACGGGTACTCCGCTTACTGATATGCTGAGGAATGAAGGTATTCCGGTAGTTTTTCTAGATGATGAAGATAGCATTAAAGTTAGCTTTCTGGAAAATGATCCAACTACATTAGTTATTTATACACCTGCTATACCATCTAATTCCAAGATATTGAATTACTTCAAGAATGGAGGATTCACTATGATGAAACGTTCAGAAGTGCTCGGAATTATAAGTAAGGGTATGTATACCATTGCTGTGGCAGGTACACATGGTAAAACTACTACTTCGAGTATTATTGCTCATATTCTTAAGCATAGCGGATACGATTGTTCAGCTTTTCTTGGAGGAATTTCATCCAATTATAATTCAAATGTACTGTTCGGAGAAAATAACACCCTAGTTGTTGAGGCAGATGAATACGACCGTTCATTCCTAACACTTCATCCGGATATCGCGATTGTAACCTCTATGGATGCTGATCATTTGGATATCTACGGCGACCAATCACATTTGGTAGAATCGTTCAAACAATTCACATCCCAGCTTAAGGAAGGTGGAAGGCTTATCCATAAGGAGGGACTCGATCTGAGTGGTGGTAAAACTTACTCCGCAAATATTGTAGCAGATATTCAAGCTGTGAATGTTCGTATCCAGGACGGTAGCTTCTACTTTGATTTTAAAAATGCTAACCTCATAATTGAAGATATTCAATTGGGCTTACCCGGACTTCACAATATTGAAAATGCTGTTGCAGCAATTGAAGTTGCCTTGCATTTAGGAATTGATCCAGAAAAAATTTCTTCGGCTTTGGCAAGTTTTCTGGGTGTTAAACGCCGCTTCGAATATGTTGTGAAAGATATCAATCACACATATATTGATGATTATGCACATCATCCTGAAGAATTAAGGGCCTGCATTAAGGCAGTAAAAAGTTTGTATCCAGGCAAAAAACTGACGGCTATTTTTCAGCCTCATTTATTTACCCGTACCAGAGATTTTGCAGATGGATTTGCAGAAGTTTTGAGTTTGGTCGATGATCTGGTCTTGCTTGATATCTATCCTGCCAGAGAATTACCGATTGAGGGTGTGACCTCATCTATTATTTTGGATAAAGTAAATACTAAATCAAAGCAAAACCTAACTAAACAGGATGCTGTAGAATATGTTCGTACCAATAAGCCTGAATTACTGTTAACAGTTGGGGCAGGTGATATCGATACATTAATAGAACCTTTAAAAACAATACTTCAGAATGCTTAAGCGAATTAATTGGAAGGGTATTTTATATGGCTTTATCTGGCTGGTAAGTCTGAGTGGGCTTGTTCTATTAATGAGCTTTATTGAAGTAAAAAAGGGCGCTCAGAAATGTAAGGATGTTAAGGTAATCCTTCCTGGGCGCAATAATTTTATTGAACGTGACGAAGTAGATAGAATTCTTTTAGAAGCCGGTGGCACACTGGTTGGAAGATACTTAAATGACATCAATATCCATAAACTAGAAAATTCGTTAAAGAATAATCCATTTATTGAATATGCAAAAGTTTACGCTGATATGGATGGAATTGTACATGTGCAGATCAGACAAAGAGTGCCCATTTTGAGAGTGATTAATATGGCAAATGTTCATTTTTATATTGATGGAAACGGATTAAAAATACCGCTATCAGACAATTTTACAGCTAAGGTATTGGTGGCAAATGGTTTTATTGATGAGGATTTCTCAGGTAAGGTGGATACACTGAATTCGAAGCTCGCAAAAGACCTTTACAGAACAGCTCAGTTTATAAAGACTGATACACTTTGGGATAATCAGATTGAACAGCTCTTTGTCGATTTGAAGGGAGATATTGAAATGGTGCCACGGGTTGGAGATCATAAGATTATCCTTGGAGATGCAGATTCTTTGCAAGCCAAGTTTAGAAACCTTTTTGTATTCTACAAAAAGGCGATGCCAAAAGTGGGATGGAATACCTATAAATCAATAAATCTGAAATATGCCAATCAGATTGTTTGTGGAAAAAACAAATTCGATACAACTAAAATAGTTACGGAAATAAATCAGCCCTTAACCGATAGTATAAAATTAGAAAATCAGGAATCAACAAAAAATTAATATTAAACATATGGATCAAATTAACTCAGCTTCAGCCAAAAATTCACCAATTGTTGTCGGCCTTGATATAGGAACAACTAAAATCTGCGTTACCGTTGGTCGCAGAAGCGAACATGGTAAGATTGAAATTTTGGGTATGGGTAAAGCCGAATCAGCAGGGGTTACCCGCGGTGTGGTTTCCAATATTCAAAAAACTGTTCAGGCAATCATGTTGGCGGTTGAAGAAGCCAGCGCACAGTCAAATGTGGATGTAAAGATTGTCAACGTTGGTATTGCTGGCCAGCATATTAAAAGTCTTCAGCATCGCGGAATTTTGACTCGTAAGGAGTTAAATACTGAGATTCAGCGTAAAGACATTGACAAGCTCATTGAAGATATGTATAAGTTACTTATGCCTCCTGGTGAAGAGATTATTCATGTGCTACCTCAAGAATTTACTGTTGATAATGAGCCGGGTGTAAAAGATCCGATAGGTATGTCGGGTGTACGCCTTGAAGCTAATTTTCATATCATCTCTGGTCATGTCAGCGCTGTGAAGAACATTTTGAAATGTGTTGGTAATGCCGAACTTGAAACTCAGGAGTTGATTCTTGAGCCATTGGCTTCTTCTGAGTCTGTATTGAGCGATGAAGAAAAAGAAGCAGGTGTTGTTCTGGTTGATATAGGTGGTGGTACAACTGACTTGGCTATTTTTCATGAAGGAATTATTCGTCATACAGCGGTGATTCCATTTGGTGGCAATAGTGTTACCGAAGATATCCGTGAAGGATGTTCTGTTATGCGAAATCAGGCCGAACTATTGAAAACACGTTTTGGATCTGCATTAGCAGATGAAAATAAAGAGAATGAGATTATTTGTGTTCCCGGACTTAGAGGCAGAGAGCCAAAAGAGATTTCTGTAAAAAATCTTGCATATGTTATTCAGGCTAGGATGGAAGAGATTATTGAACACGTTTATTATGAGATTAAATCTTCAGGATATGAAAAGAAGCTGATTGCCGGAATCGTGATTACAGGGGGTGGAGCACAATTAAAGCATTTACCTCAGCTCGTTGAATTTGTGACTGGTTTAGATAGCCGAATAGGATATCCAAATGAACATCTTGCTAAAAATGATGTGCTACCTAAAACGGTTTATGATGAATTGAAAAGTCCGATGTATGCTACTGGTATTGGTCTTTTGATTAAAGGAATTCAGAAGGCAGAACTTGTCAAAGATTCTACTGAAAGTGGAAGTCTGATAACAGAAATGGTTGCCCTTGCAGAAAAGCCTAAAAAAGGACAAGGATTGTTTGAACGGATTCTGCAATCAGGAGCAAAATTCATCAAGGATGATATCAAGGATGAAGATTACATTCGTTAATTTTCCACAATTCAAGAGTTTCCCACAATTTAACATTTGTGGAAAACCTCTGTGGATAAATACTTAATATTACAGTATAAACTGTTTTAGAATGAATACGATTTACTCAACTGATAATTAAGGATATGCAGTTTGAAATGTTAAAAGAAAAGTCTTCCATCATCAAAGTTATTGGTGTTGGCGGCGGCGGCGGTAACGCTGTGAATCATATGTATCGTCAGGGAATAACAGGTGTTGATTTCATTATTTGTAATACTGATGCACAGGCCCTTGAACTTAGTCCGATACCAAATAAGGTTCAGCTCGGAGCAAGTTTGACTGAAGGTATGGGAGCTGGTTCGATGCCAGAGGTAGGAAAAAATTCTGCCATTGAAAACATTGATGATATTAAAAGAATGCTTGGATCGAATACCAAGATGCTTTTCATTACTGCAGGAATGGGGGGTGGTACCGGAACAGGTGCCAGTCCAATCATTGCAAAAGCAGCCAAAGAAATGGATATTCTTACTGTTGGTATTATTACTACTCCCTTTTCTTTTGAAGGCAAGCGTAGAAAAACTCAGGCTGAAGAAGGATTAGAGGAATTCAAGAAATATGTAGACTCCTACCTGGTTATATCGAATGATCGTTTGAGAGAAATTTTTGGCAATCTCACTCTTGGTTCTGCATTTGCACAAGCTGATAATATTTTAACAACTGCAGCAAAGGGAATTGCAGAGATCATCACTATTCCAGGATATATAAACGTTGACTTTAAAGATGTGCGCACCGTAATGAAAGAAAGCGGAGTTGCCATCATGGGAAGTTATGCTGCTGAAGGTGAAAATCGTGCTCTGAGGGCAGTTGAAGGTGCCTTGGCATCACCACTACTGAAAGACAATGAGATTGAAGGCGCACGTTATATTCTGTTGAATATCAGTTCCGGTGATAAAGAAGTAACTATGGATGAGGTTAGTATCATCACAGACTTTATACAGCAGGAAGCAGGATTAGCTGCCGATTTGATCTGGGGTAATTGTAGTGATGAAGGATTAGGAGAGAAGATCTCGGTAACCATCATTGCTACCGGTTTCCAGACCATGGAAGAGCGAGAAGTTGAAAAAAGTCAGATTCGTAAAGTGTCTTTATTAACACCAGAGTTAGCTCCAATGGTTAAGCCTGTTCAGGCTAATTCCTTTATGGATCTTAAAAAGGAAGAAATTAATGAGCCTGTTCTTAAATCAACCGAAGAAAGCCAGGTTGATCTTTTTGCAGGTTATTTCCATAGTGCTCCAAAGGTTGAAGAAGAAAAATCATCAGATGCAGAATATGTTCGACATACATTGACTGATGAAATTTCGTTAGATCTTGTCCATGTTGAGAAATCAATTGAGTTCGAGATCAAAACTGAAGAAGCCATTGATGGATCTTTTGAACAAGAAATTGATGGATTTTTTGAACAAGAAACTGAAGGATCTTTCGAACAAGAAATTGAAGAATCTTTCGAGGAAGCAGAACAGCTAGTAGAAGATGAAATTCTTGCTGACGTTCAAGCAGAAGAAATTCCTATGATTTGGAATAATCCTGATGAGGACAAAACAGACGAATCAATTGAAGAACAGTTGCGTAAGTCGAAAGAAAGAATTCTTCGCCTCAAAGACCTGAGTATGAAGTTGCGTACTAGCAATGGTTTACAGGAGCTTGAGAATGAGCCAGCATATAAGCGTAAGCAACTTTCTTTGAATGATGTTCCACACTCGTCTGAATCACAAGTGTCTAGGTTTACTTTAAGTAATGATGAGGGGATCACTGAAATCAGACCAAACAATTCTTTTCTACACGATAATGTAGATTAAGGAAAGGTTTTAGATATTTAAAAGGCCTTTTTCCTCTGGATTTAGGCCTTTTTTGTTTAAGACATGCATTTTGTATCTGACTTAATTAGCTTTTGATAATCAGGATGCTAAATCTTAACTTTACGCACATAAACGTTAACAAAAAAATTAAAAAAATTGGATTTATTTGATAAAATTTCGAAAAATATGGGGCCTCTGGGCCAGCACCAGAAAATGGCTCATGGTTATTTCTCCTTTCCTAAATTAGAGGGTGAAATAGCTCCTAATATGATGTTCAGAGGTAAGGAGCATTTAGTTTGGAGTCTTAACAATTACCTCGGACTTGCAAATCATCCGGAAGTTCGTAAGGCAGATATAGAAGGGGCCACAGAATTTGGTCTTGCTTACCCGATGGGAGCCCGTATGATGTCAGGTAATTCAAATAATCATGAAGCTTTAGAAAGAGAACTTGCAGACTTTGTAGGAAAGCAGGATGCATTTCTATTGAATTTTGGTTATCAGGGAATCATGTCGGCGATTGATGCATTGGTTGACAGACATGATGTAATAGTTTATGATGCTGAGTCGCATGCCTGTATCATTGATGGTGTTCGTCTACATCAGGGGAAACGATTCGTGTACACCCATAATGATATGCAAAGCCTTGAAAAGCAATTAGAGAGAGCAACGCGATGGGTAGAGAATACGGGTGGCTCTATATTGGTTATTACTGAAGGGGTATTTGGTATGTCAGGAGCTCAGGGTAAATTGAAAGAGGTAGTTGATCTTAAAAGTAAATTTAGTTTCCGCCTGCTAATTGATGATGCACATGGGTTTGGTACTATGGGTGATACCGGTGCAGGAACACATGAGGCGCAGAATTGCGTTGATGGAGTAGATATTTATTTTGGAACCTTCGCCAAGTCAATGGCAGGAATTGGAGCATTTATTGCTTCTACTGAAGAAATAACAAATTTTCTTCGTTATAATATGCGTTCTCAAATATTTGCAAAATCGCTTCCAATGCCAATGGTAGTTGGTCTTCGTAAAAGGCTTGAATTACTTAAAAGCCAGCCTGAACTTAGAGAAAAGCTTTGGTTCATCGCTACAAGCCTGCAAAATGGGCTTAAAGAAAGGGGATTTGATATAGGTGTAACTGATACAATGGTTACTCCAGTTTTTCTTGAAGGCGAACTTCAGGAGGCTACAGCCATTACTATGGATCTTAGAGAAAATTATGGTATCTTTTGTTCCATAGTAGTTTATCCTGTTATTCCAAAAGGTTTGATCATGCTTCGTTTGATCCCAACTGCCCTTCATACCATTGAAGATGTTAACCGTACCCTTGACGCCTACAGTGAACTTGCAGTGAAATTGAAAAAGGGACATTATAAGGAAAAAAGTCTATTGAATTCTTAACTTTATTGAGTAATGCTACTCAACTAACAGTGTATAAAAATGCCTTCATATAGTCTATGAAGGCATTTTTTATAAAATCCTTAATATTTAACTCCTTGATTTATAATTATTTAGATTTTGTTAAATCAATTTTTGTGCATAACTGCCCTAAATGTGGAAAAAAACGCTAAAAACACATGATTTTATTTTTTTCAATTATTCATTATTTAAAAAAAACATTATAAATTAGTATGAATAATACGTTACTAACCTTAAATTAAAAGAGTAAAACCATGAAAAAATTCACTGAAGCAAAAAATTTATTCGAGTCTTTAGAGGCAGATGCAGACAAGTTTTACAACAAGGCAAACAGCGCAGCTGGTACCCGCGTTAGAAAAGGAATGCAAGACTTGAAAAATCTTGCTCAAGCTATCCGTCTTGAAGTACAGGAAAAAAAGAACAAAGCAGCTAAGAAATAATTTTCTTCCTCAAAGAAAAAGGCCCGCTCTTATAAGCGGGCCTTCTTTGTTTTATAGCAAATTTAATTGCTCAAGGTTTGCTTTTATTTGGGTTTCAATACCATTACTGACATTAACAAGTGGCAATCGCATCGTCTCTTTACAAATTCCAAGTAGTTTCATTGCTGATTTTACTCCTCCCGGATTTCCTTCAACAAAACACAAAGATGTAAACTCGGTCAGGCTGTGATGCAAAGGCTGCGCCTCAATGAATTTACCATCTAGGCACATACGAACCATGGTAGAAAATATTCCTGGAAGGGCATTTCCAATAACCGATATTACGCCTACCGCACCCATGGCAATCAATGGTAGTGTAATTGGATCATCGCCAGAAATGAATAGAAAGTCTTCAGGCTTATCTTTTATAATTTTATTGAACTGCTCAAAATTGCCCGAAGCTTCTTTCATCGCAATGATGTTCTTATGATCATGCGCTAAACGCAGAGTTGTTTCAGCAGTCATGTTTACTCCTGTTCTGCCTGGTACATTATAGAGTATGACAGGTAGCGGGCTATGATCAGCAATAGCATTGTAGTGCTGATATATTCCTTCCTGAGTAGGTTTATTATAGTATGGACAAACAGAAAGCACCGCATCAAATCCTTTGGAATCGAATTTTTTCAAATCATTTAAAACTTCCGAAGTGTTATTCCCTCCAATACCAGCAACAAGATTCACCCTTCCATTGACGTGAGTAACAGTGGTGTACCAAACCGCTTTTTTTTCATCGCTACTCAAGGTAGCGGCTTCTCCGGTAGTACCTAAAGAGACAATGTATTCTACCCCGCCATCAATGATATGGTCAATTACAGCTTTGAGGGCAGTATGGTCAACAGATCCATCTGATTTGAAGGGAGTAATCATAGCTACTCCGGTTCCATGAAATTTATTCATTGTATTTTTATTTACTCAAACTGTTATCCTGCAAATTTAAGCGGAAATTGCTCGATTTTAAAACGATATCTTAAATATTACCATATTTCATCCAAATTATTGCAGCATTTTGATTAAATCATCATCTGAAATGATAGGAATTTGAAGTTTTGTTGCTTTATCGAGTTTGGCAGGTCCCATATTGTCACCTGCAACTAGAAAATTTAACTTAGGTGAAATGCTGCTTACTATTTTCCCACTATTGGCCTCAATTATATCTTTCAATTCATCGCGACTGTAATTTTCAAATACCCCAGAAATTATAAATGATTTTCCTTCCAGTTTAGTGCTTTCTAAATCAACCATTTTCTGTACAGACTCGAATTGTAATCCATGACTCCTGAGCTGTTCTATTTGCACCTTATGTTTCTGGTCCTTAAAATATTCGATCAGGCTTTCTGCAATTCGTTCTCCGATTTCTTCTACAGTCACCAATTCCTCAAAACTGGCATTCATCAGGCTATCAATATTCTTAAAATATGCTGCAAGTTTTTTGGCTACAGTTTCTCCGACATACCTGATACCTAGTCCAAAGAGAACTTTCTCAAAAGGCATTTGCTTTGATTTTTCTATTCCCTCAAGCATATTACTGATAGATTTTTCGCCAAAGCGGTCGATTTGTTTCAGTAGGTCTTCCTTTTCGTAGAGGGTGTAAAGATCACTTATGTGAACAATAAAGCCCTTTTTAAAGAAGGCATCAATGGTTTCATCTCCTAATCCATCAATGTTCATGGCTTTTCGACCAATAAAATGCTGAATTTTTCCTACGATTTGAGGAGGGCATTCTTCATCATTCGGACAATAATGAACAGCTTCTCCTTCCTTCCGGATAAGTGGAGTTTTACATTCAGGGCATACTTCGGGATAGAGCACTCTTAATGCCGAATTATCGCGTTTGCTAGTATTTACCGAAATAATTTTTGGAATAATTTCTCCGCCTTTTTCCACCAAAACAGTATCGCCTAAATGCAGATCCAGGCGTTTAATTTCGTTTGAATTGTGAAGCGTTGCTCGTTTTACAATTGTACCAGCCAGCAAAACGGGCCTAAGATTTGCTACCGGAGTTACTGCACCTGTTCGGCCTACCTGATAGGTAACTTTTTCTAAAATGGTCTCAACTTCCTGTGCTTTATATTTATAGGAAATGGCCCATCTCGGTGACTTTGCTGTAAATCCGAGTTCCTGTTGCTGACTTAAATTGTTAACCTTGATAACGATGCCATCAATATCATAACTTAAACCAAATCGGTGCTCCTCCCAATAGTGTATAAATTTCAGTACATGATCAATGTTTTGACATAATTTAGTATGCTCACAGACATGAAACCCCCAATTTTTCACAGCCTCAAGGCTTTCCCAATGGGTTTTATAACTGTATTTTTCCGTGTATAAAAAATATAGAAAACAATCCAGCGGTCTTTTGGCGACCACTGTTGAATCCTGCATTTTTAATGTTCCTGAAGCAAAATTTCTTGGATTGGCAAAGGCAATTTCATTATTATCAATTCGCTCATTATTAAGCCTTTCAAAAGCAGCTTGATGCATAAATACCTCTCCCCGAATATCAAAGGATTCAGGATAGCCCGAAGCCTTAATGGTTTTTGGAATACTTCTGATTGTCTTAACATTATTGGTTACATCGTCTCCTTGTGTACCATCTCCACGGGTAATTGCACGCATGAGCTTTCCATTTTCATAACTTAGACTTATTGAAAGCCCATCAAACTTCAACTCACATACATATTCGAAATCATTACCTATAACTTTTCGAACCCTCTCGTCAAAGTCTTTGAGATCTTGTTCATTATAAGTGTTGCCGAGAGATAGCATAGGCCACTTATGTTTAACAGTCTCGAATTCTTTAGTAATATATCCGCCCACTTTAATGGTTGGCGACTCAGGATCAAGATATTCTGGATATTCCTTTTCTAGCCTGGCAAGTTCTTCCAGTTTTTTATCGTATTCAAAATCTGAGAGGGTAGGTTGAGCCAAAACATAATATCTATAATTATGCTCATTCAGCTCTTTTACAATGCTCTCAATCCGTTCTTTAATTTCAAAAAGTGACATGTAACGAAGATAATTTTTTCAATTGAAAAATGGATACTGAATCATAGAATTGATCTTGAAATTTAGATTTCAATCTTAATAATATGCCTAAAGGAATTATTTTTTGATTTTTAGTATTTAGGGTTAATTGCCACAGAAATTTCGTCAAATATTTGAATGTAATTGCACTTCAAATCTTCATGATATTCACTAAGGGTCTTAGAAAGATCATACATCTGAATATCAGTTAAGGGGTCTTTCCAAACACGCATGCAGATTCGGTTTAATGCATACACCAAGTTTTGGCTTTCGCGATAACTATTCAGATAGTTTGACTGGATGAATTTATCAAAGAATTTAAAAAAATGGTCTGTATCATCCATGTTGTTTAATTCAAGAAATTTATTCATTCCTAGTCTATCTGATTGCCGCAGATGTTTATATAGATCTTCAGCTACGACGTGATTTTCGGTAAGAAGAGTGCTGTCAAGCATGAGCTCTAGCGAAATATGTGCTAAAAAGGACGGTCTGACTATTGAATCTTTTAAATAGGGTGCAATGCGCGCTCGTATTGCTCTGGTATGTTCAAAAAAGAAAGTAGAATTATGAAAATGGCGGTCTACTGCAAGGTGCCGCTTCCAGCCTTGAAGAATAGAGTTTTCAATAGCGTTAGTAAATAATTCTGCTTTTTTTTCGGGATGCATATTCCAATCCTTTCTTGCATTTTTTACCAGATCTGGCAAAACTGTTCCCAACACCAGATGCGGGTCTTCGCTATGTCTGTCAAAGTAAAAGTGAGAAAGGAAATTCATTTTTTGTTATTTTGGATGATTCTTTATGCAAATCTTCCTGGATGGTTAGTATTAGTATAAAAATACGAAAATATTTGCGATGCAGTGGTTTTATCAATTCTGTTATATTTGTATCTCTAATGATCCTTAAGATAAAATGAACTTTGTAGAAGAATTACGCTGGCGGGGAATGCTGCACGATATAATGCCTGGTACAGAAGAAGAACTGAATAAACAGATGACCTCTGGTTATATAGGTTTTGATCCAACAGCAGATTCATTACATGTTGGACACCTGACACAGATCATGACCCTCATTCACTTTCAAAGGTCAGGGCATAAGCCTTTCGCTTTGGTGGGTGGTGCAACAGGTATGGTTGGTGACCCTTCTGGGAAGTCGGCAGAACGTAATCTGCTATCTGAAGAGGTATTGAATCATAATGTGAAATGCTTGGAAGAACAGTTGAAGAAATTCCTTGACTTTAACTGTGGCCCTAAAAGTGCAGAAATGGTCAATAATTATGACTGGTTCAAAAATTTCACTTTTCTTGATTTTATACGAGATGTAGGTAAGCACCTGACTGTCAATTATATGATGGCTAAGGATTCTGTAAAGAAGCGTCTTGAAGGTGAAACAGGTATGTCATTCACGGAGTTTAGTTATCAGTTGGTTCAGGGTTATGACTTTTATTATTTGTGGAAAGAAAAGAATTGTCAGGTACAAATGGGCGGTTCAGATCAATGGGGAAATATTGTTACCGGAACTGAATTAATTCGCCGCAAGGCAGCAGGTAATGCATTTGCTATCACTACTCAATTAATTAAAAAGGCAGATGGAACCAAATTTGGTAAAACCGAGAGTGGTGCAGTATGGCTGGATCCTGCCAAAACATCTCCCTACAAATTTTATCAGTTTTGGTTAAATACTACAGACTCAGATGCAAAAAGTTGGATCAGAATATTTACATTAAAATCACAGTCTGAAATTAAGGCACTTGAAATAGAGCATGACCTTGCTCCACATTTAAGAATTCTTCAAAAGGCACTTGCTGAAGAGATTACCATTCGTACCCACTCTTTTGATGCACTTCAAACTGCCCTGAAAACTTCCGATTTCTTGTTCGGGAATGGTTCTCTGGAATTTTTAAATTCCTTAAGTAAGGAAGATGTGCTTGACGTTTTTGAAGGCTTACCCCAATTTACGCTTGCTAAGAATGAATTTTCAGCGGGTATTAATGCAACTGACCTACTTGCCGAAAAAACTACGGTATTCCCATCTAAGGGAGAAGCCCGCAAAATGATCAGTGGTGGAGGGGTTTCTATCAATAAGGAAAAAATAGCTGATCCTGCTCTGATTTTAACTAAACATAACCTGATCAATGGTATATTTCTGGTTGCTCAAAAAGGAAAGAAGAACTATTTTTTGATCATTGCTGAATAGTACTTCATTAAAACAAATATTTTGACAAATATGCGGGTTTAATCTACAGATCTGTAAGTATCAATAATGGTACATCGATGTTTTAATTTGGTTATTTTATTTTTTTAATTATCAAAAATTCACTAATTAATAGCCATAGGCTAATCGTTAATTATCTGATAATCAGATACTAATAAATTAAATTTTACTGTTTGTTTATTCTCTCTGTATTTTTCTGTAAAGTTCATTTTCAATGTATAGATATTATTTTCTATTTATTTTCGAGGTTATAAATTGTATTATGCTCT
>CANKAT010000061.1 GCA_947479815.1 Sphingobacteriaceae bacterium | reverse complement strand
GGGAATTAGAGAATTCGCAGGGATCTCAGGCCTAACTGATACCGAAATAGATCATGCCTGGAACTCCTTATTGATTGGCGTGCCTGAACCTAATCATGATCTTTTAATACTCATGAAAAAAAAATACAGGACATTCCTGTTAAGTAATAATAATGAGATCCACTACAACTGGATCATGAATTATTTAAAGAGAGAACATCAATTAGAATCAAATGCCATCTTTTTTGAGAAAGATTATTATTCACATTTGATGAAAATGCGTAAACCTAATCCTGAAATTTTTGAATATGTATTAAAGGAACATCAGCTAAATCCTGCAGAAACTCTTTTTATAGATGATAGTCCGCAGCACCTGAAAACGGCAGCATCCCTTGGAATGCAAACCCACCTTTTAACAGCAGACGAAAGTCTGGAGAGCTATTTATACTCATCAGGCTTGCTATAAATTAATTGAAAATTGTTTAAATTACATCATGCAAAAGCAAAGAATTAGCACACTTAAAGAATTTTATCCCTTTTATCTAGAGGAGCATAGCAATTCAACTAGCAGAATTCTGCACTTTATTGGCACCTCGCTTGTTCTTTTATTAATTCCAACAGCGCTGATCGTAAATGAAGCAAAGGTATTGTTACTCATCCCATTTGTGGGGTATGGTTTTGCATGGGTTGGTCATTTCTTTTTCGAAAAAAACAAACCGGCTACCTTTCAATACCCAGGCTATAGTCTAGCCTCAGATTTTATCTTATTTTGGGATTTGCTTCGCGGGAAAGAAAAATTTTTTAATAAATAAGCGTCAATTTGAATTCCTGCGTTTCTTTTCTAGTGCAATTAAACGCAGTTCCCTACCCATTTGCCCAGCAACAGACGTATTCTCTTCTGCCCTTCTGAAAAGATAAGGCATCACAGCTTTAACAGGACCATAAGGAACATACTTAGTCACATTATAGCCAACAGATGAAAGATTGAAGCTTAAATTATCGCTCATTCCTAATAGCTGAGAAAAATAAACATGCTCATGATTATGCGGAATACCATTTTCATCTAGAAGCTCGGCCAAAATCCGGCAACTTTGTTCATTATGTGTGCCTGCTATAAAAGAGATGATTTCAATTTTACTGATGCAATATTTCAGGGCTAGATCATAATCTTGATCTGTCGATTCTTTATCCTTATGAATTGGTGAAGGGCAATTAAATTCTAGCGCACGTTTACGTTCCTTTTCCATATAGGCTCCACGAACTAACTTGGCTCCCAGAAAAAAGTTTTCGGTGCTAGCAGTTTTTGTATCTGCTTTCAGTGACTCAAGCTTATCGTTTCGATAAAGTTGATACGTATTAAAAACAATTGCCTTTGCCTGATTATACTTGCGCATCATGTCCAATACCAATGAATCAATCGTATTTTGTATCCAGGTTTCTTCAGCATCTACCATTACCCTAACATCCAGATCATGTGATAAGCTAGCTATCTGATCTAATCGGTTTTTAAAACGAACAAATTCTGCTGTTTCATCCTCATTCAAAAGCTGCTTTTTATCTAATTTTTCAAGCAATTCAAATCTGCCAAGACCGGTAACTTTAAATACTGTTAAAGGAATTCGTTCATCTCCATTGGCATGTTTAATGGTATTCTTAATCTCTTCACAGGTTGCATCAAATACCGTTTCATCGTCTTCACCCTCCACAGAATAATCGAGAATAGAACCCACATTTCCTGCATGGAGCTGACTGACAGTTTGTTCACATTCATCAATACGCTCTCCGCCGCAAAAATGTTGGAAAATGGTATTCTTAATTAAAGATGTAATTGGTAAGCCTATGTTGAGTGCAAAATTGGTAATCGGCGGGCCGATCTTTGTCAGAAAATTTATACTGATCAACTTAAACAGCCAATAGGCTCGTTTAAGGTCGGCATCCGTTTTTCCACGGAAAGCTATCTCTGTATTATCAAAAGAAAGATTAGTGCTCTTCAACTTGGTTTGTTGCATGTGCAAAGGTAGAAATATTGAGATATTTACATACGAATGCGAAAATTTGTAAGTTTGCTACATGCTTGATTTTACATTAGAAGGAGAATTCATTCACCTGATTCAATTACTGAAGGCTGCCAACATCGTTCAAAGTGGTGGCGAAGCTCAAATGCTTGTTTTAGAAGGTGAAGTAAAATACAACGGTGAGGTAGATTACCGCAAACGTTTAAAAGTAAGACGAGGTGATATTGTAGAGTGCAGAGGTAAACTAATCAAAGTTAAATGAAACCCATAAAAAGCATCAGTTATTCTGTTTATTTTGAAAACAGTCTGCAGGAGTTAAGTAAATTTCTAATCGAAAGCAAGTACAGCAAAATTTTTGTGCTGGTTGACAGCAATACCGAAATTCATTGTCTGCCGCTTTTACAGGACGCATTAGGTGATCTTGAATTCGACATGATCGAAGTAACCCCTGGCGAGGAGAATAAAAATATTGATTTCTGCATTGGAATCTGGAGAATGCTACTTGATTTTGGCGCCGACAGAAATAGCATCTTAATCAACCTTGGTGGTGGTGTTATAACCGATATGGGTGGATTTGCCGCCTCTACCTTTAAGCGCGGCATTGATTTTATTCAGGTTCCTACTACCTTACTATCCCAGGTTGACGCTTCAATTGGAGGGAAAACCGGGATCGACATGGAGAATGTAAAAAATATCATCGGCACATTCACCCAGCCAAAGGCTGTTTTTATAAACAGCAGATTCTTAAGTACTCTTGACCAAAGAGAGCTCCGTTCGGGATATGCCGAAGTGTTAAAACACGGACTAATCTATGATTTCTCCTTGTTTGAAAAACTAAAGAATATTAAACCTACTGAGCTAAGCCCTGAGATTATTTATCGTTCTGTCGAGATCAAAAATGAGGTAGTAATTTCTGATCCCTTTGAAAAAGGAATCAGAAAGATTCTCAACTTTGGGCATACTATTGGCCATGCTGTAGAAAGCTATTCTTTACACCATGATAAAAAACCACTTTTACATGGAGAAGCCATTGCAATCGGATTTATTTGTGAAGCATACCTTTCAGCAAAGAAAAACGGACTTCAAAAATCAGAGCTTCGTGAAATCTTAGATACGATCAGAACTATTTATCCTGCCTATAAAGTAAAGAAAAATAGTTATAGTGATCTTATCGAGATTATGAAGAATGATAAAAAGAACAATGCCGGAAGGATTAGTTTTTCACTTCTGAATGCCATTGGTAAATGCGACTTCGATATTTACTGCACCGAAGAGGAGATCATTGAAAGTCTTGATTTTTATACAACTTACTAATACAGCTCACAGAGCTGAATCAACAATCCGACTTACGAAATCACCTCAGCAAGCGGAAAAAAGATTTCGTCAGTCGCTATCTAGCAAAGTGACCCGATAGCTATCGGGTCGCTAACCAGCAAAGCGTTAATAAAATAATTTTATTTAAATTTTGACGAAATTAAATTTTGTGTTACATTTGATAATCAAAGCATGAAAAAATTAACTACATATTACTTCGCTTATTTTTACTACCACGGTAAGAGCGGGGAAAATATGCAATAGATCTTAATATAGAAAAATTAGCAAAAAGTCCCTGCCCACCAGCAGGGACTTTTTTATTTAACAGCAAAATGCAAAAAAAGCGAGTAGCAATTCAGGGTATACGTGCTTCATTCCACGAAGAAGCAGCATTCAAATTCTTTGGAACTGATATCGAAACAATTGAATGTGATTCTTTCAAACAAACTTGTGAAGTTTTAAAGGATAAAAAAGCTGATTACGTAGTTATGGCTATAGAAAATTCTATAGCAGGTAGTTTATTGCCTAATTATACATTATTAAGAGAATACAATTTTACAATTGTTGGTGAAGTTTACCTGGCTATTCAATTACACCTATTGGCATTGCCGGGAGTAAAATTCAAGGATATCAAATACGTTCAGTCTCATCCCATAGCCATTCGACAATGCAGCGATTTTTTTGATGAATTTCCAAATTTACAAGTCATTGAAAGCAGTGATACTGCTGCCTGCGCTAAAAAAATAAGAGAAGAAAACCTAACCGATACCGCAGCCATTGCCAACCATCTGGCAGCAAAGCTTTATGATTTGCAGGTAATGGAGAGAAGAATTGAATCAAACAAGAAAAACTTTACGCGTTTCCTGATCCTTGCTGATAAGCCAATTGGAAATACGGAAGCCAATAAAGCATCCCTGAGTTTTCAGGTTGGAAACTCTGTTGGTTCACTTGCCGAGGTGCTGAATATTTTTTCTGAGTATAAAATTAATCTGAGTAAAATCCAGTCAATGCCTGTACTTGGCAAACGCAATGAATACAATTTTTATGTAGATATTGAATGGAAAAACCAATCTGACTATGATTCTGCTATCCGTAAAGCATTGAAATATACCATCAATTTCACCATTATGGGAGAATATCAAAAAAACGATAAAGTATAACCTACACAAAATAAATTAAAAACAAAAACCTTTAAAACTCTGGTTTAAACCGGATAAACAAATTATCAAGATGAAATTAAATCTAAAATTACAGCCAATAAATACTTGGTTAGAAACAAAAAATGAGCCTTTATTAATTGCAGGACCATGTAGCGCAGAAACTGAAGATCAATTAATGGCAACTGCTCATTTATTGGCTAAAACAGGTAAAGTTTCGGTATTAAGAGCTGGAATCTGGAAACCACGTACCCGCCCGGGCGAGTTTGAAGGTATCGGTAGCATTGGATTAACCTGGCTAAAAAGAGCCAAGGAAGAAACCGGATTGCCAACAGCTGTAGAAGTTGCCACTGCAAAGCACATTGAAGAGGCTTTAGCTGCAGGAGTAGATATTCTATGGGTAGGTGCACGTTCTACAGTAAATCCATTCACTGTTCAAGAAATAGCTGATGCTTTGAAAGGGGTAGACATTCCTGTTTTGGTAAAAAATCCGGTAAATCCGGATATTCAGTTATGGATCGGAGCATTAGAACGTATCAACAATGCAGGAATTACTAAACTTGGGGCAATACACAGAGGTTTTTCATCTTACGAAAAAACAGCCTTCAGAAATGAGCCCATGTGGGAATTAGCTATACAGCTTAAAACCTTGGCTCCTGATCTTCCAATTATCAATGACCCGAGTCATATCTGCGGAAATCGTGAATTGATACAATATGTAGCTCAAAAAGCACTAGATCTGGATATGCAGGGATTAATGATCGAATCGCATCTTGACCCTAGTGTAGCATGGACTGATGCAAAACAACAAGTTACACCAGCAGCGCTATCCGAATTATTGGATCTTCTTACCCTGCGTAAGCCTGAGATAAAAGATAAAGATTTTACTGATAAACTGGCTGATCTGCGTACCAATATTGACAAGATAGATGATCAGATTATTCAGAAAATTGCTGAAAGAATGCAAATTGTTCAGAAGATTGGAGAATACAAACGTGATAATGGAGTCACTATTCTTCAGGTTAACCGTTGGGATCAGATTATGAATAAACGCAGTGCATTTGCAAGTGCTTTAAAACTTGACCTGAACTTTACTGGTAAATTATTAGAACTAATTCACAGCGAATCGATCCGTAAGCAGACCGATATTATGAATGATAAAAAAGGTGCTTAATAAAAATGAGTTCTAAAAGCATAAAAATTTTATCGGCGCAAAAACATCTGAATTGCACCATCAAACTTACCGGATCAAAAAGCGAAAGTAACCGCGCATTGATCATGGAAGCATTAAGTGAGGGTGCTGTTCAGGTATTGAATGTTTCTGAAGCTGCAGATACGGTCACTTTAAAAAACATTCTCCATACAGCCGAAAAGCAAGCACTGTTTGATGAGCCTAAAGAGGTAAACATTGGCCCTGCAGGTACTGCTATGCGCTTTTTAAGTGCGTACTTTACGCTTCAAAAAGGCACTGTGATTCTCACTGGTTCTGAGCGTATGAAACAACGCCCAATCGGCATTCTAGTAGATGCATTAAAAACTCTGGGTGCCGATATTGAATATGCTGAAAAAGAAGGCTATCCACCCTTAAAGATCACAGGCCCACTAAAGCAGAAAACTGATCAGGTAAAAATCAAAGGCAATATCAGTAGTCAATATATTTCTGCTTTACTTTTAATTGCTCCAAAACTGGAACAGGGTTTAAAACTGATCATTGACGGAGAGCTGACCTCAAAGCCCTACGTAGAAATGACCCTGGCCATGATGGAACAGGCAGGTATTAGGCATAGCTGGACTGAAAATGAGATCAGTATATCGAATCAGACATTCAAAACGGCAGAAATCATCGTAGAACCAGACTGGAGCGCCGCATCCTATTGGTACGCAATCGCTGCATTAGCTGAAGAAGCAAGTTTGTTCCTTCCAGGATTGAATGGATATAGCCTGCAAGGCGACAGTAAGATCACTGAGATCATGGCCAATTTTGGTATTACCTCACAATTTAAAGATGGTGGAGTGTACCTTTTGAAGGAAGCAAAAAAGCTGGAGCGAAAAATCTTTGATTTTAAAGAATGCCCGGATCTTGCTCAAACCGTTATTGTTTGTTGTGCAGCACTTGGTCACGATGCATTATTTACCGGACTGGAAACCCTGAAAATTAAGGAAACAGACCGCGTAAATGCGCTTCAAACAGAACTTGCAAAGATTGGAGTTAAGCTTATAGAAAAAAATCAAACCTACAAACTAGACTGTTCCGGACTCGATTTGAATAGAAAAATTAGCATCAGCACCTATGATGATCACCGCATGGCTATGGCTTTTGCACCACTTGCTCTGCTTATTCCGGAGCTTGAAATTGAAGATCATTTGGTAGTTGAAAAATCATACCCTGATTTTTGGAAACATCTTGAAATAGCGGGATTTAGGATTGAGATATGAGATGGGAGATATGAGATGGGAGATATGAGATGTGAGATGTGAGATATGAGATGTGAGATGTGAGATTGCACAATTTACTTTTAGCTTTTAGCTTTCACCTTTCTGCTTTCACCTTTTAGCTTATAAGGATATGAGATTTTAATTAAATTATGCTTCTAAAAAAATATTTTTAAACGTTGAACTTATAATGGATGTGAGATATGAGATCGGAGATATGAGATATGAGATGGGAGATATGAGATTGCACAATTTACTTTTAGCTTTCTGCTTTCACCTTTCTGCTTTTAACTTATAACTTACAACCTACAACTTATAACCTACAACTTAAAACTTAAAAAATGGCAGGTAATTCATTCGGTCAAATATTCCGCATCACTACTTTTGGAGAATCTCATGGTATGGCCATAGGTGTGATTATTGATGGTTGTCCTTCAAACCTGGTGCTTGATATGAATTTTATCCAGGCTGAGCTTGACATGCGTAAACCCGGGCAATCGAAAATCACTACTCAAAGAAAGGAAAGCGATACTGTACAGATTCTTTCAGGAGTGTTTGAAGGAAAAACAACTGGAACTCCAATAGCCATGATCATTCCAAACGAAGATCAGCGATCAAAAGATTATTCACATATCAAAGATGCATACCGCCCTTCACATGCTGATTATACTTATGATGCAAAATATGGACATCGTGACCACCGTGGTGGAGGACGATCATCGGCAAGAGAAACTGCCGCAAGAGTAGCAGCAGGAGCAATTGCCAAACTCTTATTGGCTCACAACGGGATTGAAATTTTTGGACATGTTTCTGCGGTAGGCACAATCAATGCGCCTCAATTATCGCTAAAATCTGTTTCTGAGCTGCTACAGATAAGAGAAAGTAATATTGTTCGCTGTGCTGATCCGGCAACGGCAAATGAAATGATTGAACGTATTGATAGCATCCGAAAAGAAGGTGATACTGTAGGCGGTAAAATATCATGCATCATTAAAAATTGCCCTGTAGGATTAGGCGAGCCCGTTTTCGATAAACTACACGCCGATTTGGGTAAAGCCATGCTCAGCATCAATGCAGTTCATGGATTCGATTATGGATCTGGATTTGAAGGCTCTGAAATGAAAGGTTCTGAACACAATGATCTATTTATTCCCCCTGCCAATGGAAAACTGGCCGACAACTTCAAAACTCTTACCAATTATTCAGGTGGCATACAGGGTGGCATTTCAAACGGAATGGATATAACCTTCAGAGTTGCATTTAAACCGGTAGCTACGATCATGCAAAATCAGCAAAGCCTTGATTCATCAGGAAATGTTTCAAGTGTGCAGGGAAAAGGCAGACATGATCCTTGCGTGGTTCCACGTGCTGTTGCAATAGTAGAGGCAATGGCTGCGCTTGTGCTAGCTGATCATTTGCTGAGGAATAAGGTAATTAAGCTTTAAATCGCCAAAATCCCAACAGAGACACAATGAAAAATCATGGGGTTAACGCTTTAACCCATTAATACGCGTCATTTCGACAGAGGAACGACGAGAAATCTGTGGTTAGCCTAGCCCTATCAAAATAACATTGGAAACTTCTTCGGGAAACTTTCATTCATCATTTCATAAACGATCTCTATCACATCATCTACTGAAGGCTTACTGAAATAATCTCCATCCGAGCCGTATGGGGTACGGTGTGGTTTACCGGTCAATGTTCTTGGTTTCCCATCTAGAAAATGATAGCCATTTTGGGCTTCCAAAACCTGCTGTAAAATGAATGCGGATGAACCACCCGGTACATCCTCACCAACAACAAGCAGCTTACTGGTTTTACGCAATGATTTAGAACATAGATGATCCAAATCAAATGGAAGGAAAGTTTGAGGGTCAACAATTTCGACATCTATACCCATTTTCATAAGTTCATCGGCCGCTTGTTCAACTATACTCAATGTTGATCCATACGAAACAATGGTCATGTCAGAACCTTCACGAAGAAGCTCAGCCTTACCCAATTCAACCATAAATTCACCCACGTTTGCAGGCAATTTTTCTTTGAGCCGGTATCCATTCAAACATTCAATTACTAAAGCTGGTTCATCACCTCTTAAAAGTGTATTGTACATTCCAGCAGCCTGAGTCATATTTCTAGGCACGCAAACATGCACACCTCTCAACGAATTAATGATCACACCCATCGGAGATCCTGAATGCCAGATGCCCTCTAAGCGATGACCGCGTGTTCGAACAATCAATGGCGCTTTTTGCCGTCCCTTAGTGCGATAACTTAACGTAGCAAGATCATCACTTAAAATATTCAAAGCAAAAAGTAAATAATCCAGATACTGTATTTCTGCAATTGGCCGTAAACCACGCATTGCTAGCCCAATACCCTGACCAACAATAGTCATTTCACGTATTCCAGTATCGGTGATCCTCTTTTTTCCATACTTAACCTGGAGCCCGGCAAAACCTTGATTTACATCTCCAATAGCACCAACATCTTCACCAAATGCAAGAATACGCGCATCACGCGAAAAATTTGAATCAAAACATGCATTCAAGATTTCCCTGCCATCAACCATTTTTGAATCGGCATTATATTCGGGCAAAATAGCCTTAATATGTAATGGTGATTCACTTGAACCGGTAAAAAGTTTTGAATTATATCGTTCAAAATTAGAATCATGCTGTTGCTGATACCAAAATTGCAAGTGTTGTTTAGCTTCTGAATGCTCATTCCTCAACATCCGTATTGCTTGCCGCACCAATGCTGTAACATCCTTACGGGATGGATCAACACTTTGCTTCAATGCATTTGCTGTTTTTATAAGCTCCTCATCATTTGTACCCTGAATTAGCTCAACTACAGAATCGAGCTCTACCTTCATTTGTACATTAAAATCGGCCCAGGCCTTTTTCTGACAATCACGGATATACGATTTAGCGGTAATTTCAATTTCATTTAACTCCTCTTCAGTAGAAATTGCAGATTCAATCATCCACTTTCTCATCTGCAACATACAGTCGTATTCGTTTTCCCAATCAATTCTTGATTTATCTTTATAGCGCTCATGCGAACCTGAAGTTGAATGCCCTTGTGGCTGGGTCATTTCGGTTACATGAATCATGACCGGTATATGCTGATCGCGACAAATTTTTATGGCCTTTTCATAGGTTTCACACAAACCAGGGTAATCCCAACCTCTTACTTTAAAGATCTCATAACCCTCTCCCTTATCATCGCGCTGAAAACCTTTAAGAATTTCAGATATGTCTTGTTTGGTGGTTTGATATTCAGCCGGAACAGAAATTCCATAGGCATCATCCCAAATGGATATCGCCATTGGTACCTGTAGAACTCCTGCAGCATTAATTGACTCAAAAAATATCCCTTCAGAAGTTGAAGCATTACCAATAGTACCAAAGGCCACCTCGTTTCCATTCACAGAAAAATTCTTTAAATATTCGAGCTCAGGGTTATTCCTGTACAATTTGGAAGAAAGTGCTAACCCAACCAAGCGGCCCATTTGTCCGCCCGTAGGTGATATATCTGCAGAAGAGTTTTTTGTTTTTGTATTATCCAGCCAATTGCCGTTCTCATCCAAGAGTCGGGTTGCAAAATGGCAATTCATCTGCCTACCCCCAGATCCGGGATCAGCATCAGTATCTGTGTTAGCGTAAAGCTGAGCAAAGAATTCAGGCAATGTTAACATACCTGCAGCAAGCATAAAGGTTTGATCTCGATAATAGCCTGAACGCCAGTCGCCAGCCTTAAATGCCTTTGCCATAGCTAATTGCGCTATTTCTTTTCCATCCCCAAAGATTCCAAATTTAGCCTTGCCTGTAAGAACTTCTCTACGACCTAATAAACTGGCCTGTCTGCTTTCAAAAGCAATCTTATAATCACTTATAATGATACTTCTAAAATCTTCAAAACTAAGCTCTTCGTTTTTTGGCAAAATGTTATCTGTCACTTGGGTTCCTACCATTAATTTGCTGTATGGCCAAAAATAAGAAAAGCGTTGATTAATTGATCATACTAACACAAAATAATAATCTGCACTGCAAGTATTTTACCAAATTATTGCATTTATTAGGTGTAAAAAATGCGTTAATTTCCTGATTTGAAATGATATTTAGATTAGTTTAATCAGTTCACACTATGTAAAAAAATAGAAAGAAATTCACCAATCGAAAATTGTTTGTCGGTAAAGCTGAATGCTATATAGTTTGAGTTTAAATGTGGTGCCAAATGCCAATTAATATGAAATGTTAAATATTTATGATAAAGCCTAACCCAAACGGGGAGGTTTTTTTTTATTTTTGCTACATGCCAGAAATTTCTAGTAAAGGCCGGCACATGCCCGCCTCCCCTATTCGTAAACTAACACCATTTGCTGATCAAGCAAAAAGTCAGGGTAAAAAGGTATATCATTTAAATATCGGGCAACCAGACATTGAAACTCCTGAAGGGATGCTGAATGCCATAAAGAATATAGATTTCACAGTTTGGGCATATACACCCTCAGAAGGCACACTCGCTTATCGCACAAAACTGACTGAATATTACAACAAGTTGAATTACAATATTAACCCTTCGCAAATATTAGTTACAGTTGGAGGATCTGAAGCCATTACCATTGCAATGCAGGCCTGTGTAAATGAGGGCGATGAAATCATTATTCCAGAACCTTTCTATGCGAATTACAATGGTTTTGCCTGCATGAGTAATGTGGTGGTTAAACCTATTCTATCCCATATTGAAAATGGGTTTGCATTACCAAAGATCAGCGAATTTGAAAAACTGATTACTCCAAAAACAAAGGCTATCATCATCTGCAATCCGAATAATCCAACAGGGTATTTATATTCAAAAAAAGAACTTGAGGCCCTCAAAGAACTTTGCCTAAAATATAACTTATTCCTTTTTTCTGATGAAGCTTACCGTGAGTTTTGTTATGATGGCAAGGAATTTATTTCGCCCATGCATCTTGATGGGCTAGATCAGCATGTCATCATTCTGGATACTGTATCCAAACGTTACAGTGCATGCGGCGCCCGTTTGGGATGCTTGATCACCAAAAACAAAGAAGTTATTGCTGCAGGATTGAAGTTTGCACAAGCAAGATTAAGTGCGGGTATGGTTGAACAGATTGCGGCAACTGCTGCCGTTGATACACCTGATAGCTATTTCGAAAAAGTTAATAAGGAATACACCATGCGCCGCGACACCTTGGTAAACCGCTTAAACAGCATAGAAGGAGTATTTTGTCCGAAACCAGGTGGAGCATTTTATGTAGTAGCAAAATTTCCAATTGACAATGCAGATAAATTTTGTCAGTGGATGCTTGAAGATTTTGTACATGACAATCAAACAGTGATGATGGCCCCTGCAACTGGTTTTTACAGCACAGCAGGAGCTGGTATGAATGAAGTGCGTTTGGCATACGTTTTGAATAAACAAGATCTGGAAGCAGCCATGACCTGCCTGGAGAAAGCCTTAGCGGTTTACCCGGGGCGTGTTAACTGATTTATAACAAGGATATCAGCCCTATTTCGTATCTTTGTAATTGTATTTATTCCATATAATTACCGGGCCCGACCGGAATTGACAGGGTGGAGATAGGTATGTAAGCATGCAGCGCGTTGTAAGTATTGGCGCTTAAATCTGAACTTTCAAACCACAGTTGGCGAAAATAACTACGCCTTAGCTGCTTAATTTAGAATTAAGTAAGCTTTTGTTCCGTCAGATTCTGTTCTGTAGTCTGACACTAGGGGCATCGAAAAACAGGACTGGCCAGGGTTTAATGGTGTGATAATCCGGCAAGACAAAACACCTACGGAAGAAGGTATAGGTAAGCGGTTGACCTTCCCCTTCCCGACAATTAAACAACAGCTAAGCACGTAGAAAGCATAATTTGTCCCATGTTTGGACGAGAGTTCGAATCTCTCCGGGTCCACTTGATGATCAAAAGCCAGGCCGCAGTCTGAGCGAAATAAAAAAACCAAGCCCTAAAAGGCTTGGTTTTTTTTATGCAGCGAAGAATGCCTGAGCGCAGCGAAGCTGGCTTTTGATTCCCTGCACGGGTTAGGATAGATCAGCGTAAGCTAATCTCTCCGGGTCCAATGATGATCAAAAGCCAGGCCGCAGTCTGAGCGCTTAATCTTCTTTTCCCGAAGGCACTAATTGGAGCTGCAGCGTTTGATTAACCCGATACAGCATTGAATTTGATACCATTCTGACCATTTTGAGTTTTATACAAATTGTATAAAACTCAAATTTTTTAGTATCACAATCTTATCTTTGACCGCTAATTAGTTACGAAATTTATCCCTTTATCATCATTAAAACAACCTATGTCATTAAGCAGCAGTTTTGAAGAAATCATACAACGCAGACGTTCTAACCGAAAATTTGATAAAAATATTGAAGTACCAGACGATGTGATTAAACGTAGTTTAGAACGCAGTATATTATCTCCTAATAGCAGCAACATGCAACTTTGGGAATTTCAATGGATTAAAGACCCTGCATTAAAAGAAAAATTTACCGCACTTTGCTTAGACCAAAATGCCGCCAAAACAGCCAAGCAATTGGTGGTTTTTGTTACTAGAAAAGACCTTTGGAAACAAAGAGCCGCTTGGAATTATAGTAAAATTAAAGAAGGTATTTCTGGCGAACCCAATACCGCACAAAAAAGAGGACTCGACTATTATGGTAAATTAATGCCCCTCGCCTACCGCTCGGATATACTTGGAATGTTTACTTTAATTAGAAGATTAATCTGCTTTTTTATGGGCCTTCAAAAACCATTTATGCGTTTTGGTGGTGATTCAGATCAGCGTGTTACCGTGCATAAATCTTGCGCCCTTGCTGCACAAACATTTATGCTGTCTATTGCCGCAGAAGGTTTTGAATCTTGCCCAATGGAAGGCTTTGATGCCGTTCGCGTAAAAAAAGCTTTACAATTACCAGCCGGTGCAGAAATTAATATGATTATTGCTGTTGGTAAAGGAACAGATGCAGGCGTTTGGGGACCAAGGTTTAGAGTTCCTTACAACGAAGTTGTTGTTGAACGATAATTACAAAGTAAATAATAAACCTCTCGTTATTGAGAGGTTTATTTTGGAGCGCGAAGCTGGCTTTTGATTCCTTTCACGGGGAAGAAGATGATCAGCAAGGCTAAACTCTCAGGGTCCACTTTTAACTTGAATCCGTAAATAATTAAATAGCCAAGGCATTAAATGCGTAGGCGTTTTTTCTTTAATTACCTCCCATTCAAAATGCCTGTAACATTCTTATAAAATATCAAAGAAAGAGCCAATAAAATAGATTTAATTGACCTATAAATAGGGATTTGTTTAGAATAACTGCTATTTTTACTATGGAATAATTAATCGACAATTGAAAGAAAATTACAAAGTCAACACCCTAAAACTGCTGCTATTTATTTTTCTATTAACTATCCATGTTAATGTATTTGCGCAGTACCAAATTAAATTAAACGTTAGCAATATAACCGAAACTTCCGTTCAAATCAGGGGCGTATTATTTGACGATAAAAATTATTTAGCTAAAGACACCCTTGATTTTTCAAAAAAACAATTTAGCTCCTCTTCAAAAACAGCAATTATAGGAGGGCTGTATTATTTATACTTCCCTGTTTCAAAAACGAAGATTTATTTCGCACTCGAAAATAAAGATACAATAGCCATTAGCCTATCCGGAAAGGACTATTTGGCTAATGTAAAATCAAATAAAGCCAGAAACAATGTATTCTTTGATTACCAAAGACTTGAACGAAGTTATAACTGGCTAGACTCGGCATATGCTAAAGAGCTTCAACTGCAAAAGAAATATAATTTTAAACAGCGGGCAGAGTTTTTTACTGAAAAAACCAAAGCGCTTTCAGATTTTAGAAAAAAAGCATTGCTATCAATTCCCGCAAACAATGTATTACATCTTTACTTTAAAACACTCAACCAGCTTGATGAGTGGATTCCCGATCGTAAAAATTTTGCAGGAAGAACCGCTTTTTTAAAGAAATTTGATTTGAATTCAAAGAAAATTCTTTTTACTCCGGTATTGAAAGAAGTTCTTTATGAATATTATTCCTCATTTCCATTGGTATCTGATTCTTTAATGAAGGCTATGGATCAAGTATTGACTTTAGCAAATTGTAAAGAAAAAGCCTATCCATTCATTTTTGAGTATTCATCGAAAATTGTATCCAATCGAGCAATTTTAAACAATGGAAAATCTTATGTGTATGTACTAGAAAAATATGGAATAAATTCTCCGTGTAATTTTCTAGATAAAAATATTTTGAGTTCTTATAAGAAAGAGCTTGATAAACTAAAAAAAGAAAATTCTAACCTCAAAGCGCCCAATATCATTTTACCAGACACCTTAAAACAGACACAAAACTTACATGAATTTGCAAAACAGTATGACTTTACGGTAATCATTTTTTACGCACCAAGTTGTGACCATTGCCAAAAAGAAATACCCATTATGGAAGAAACTATTGCAAACTTAGAAAAGCAATTCAATAAACGTATTGGGAGGTTTGCAATTTGCAATGATCCCGACTCTAACAATGAGGATTGGAGTAAATTCATTAGAACGCACCAGCTAAATACTAATTATGCTCATGTAAACTTGCCTAAAGATTCTAAATTACGTGAATTATATGACGCATTTAGTACCCCCATCTATTTTCTAATAGATTCGGATTCAGATTTTTTAGCACGCCGGATAAGCCCTGTTAGTTTAAGAAGATATTTTTTAACGCTGTAGATTTCGAGGAAATGACTTGATGTTTGGTGCCGATTGAAATTAAATTTCAACCTGGCTCAAAGCTTATTTTAAAACCCAATAAAATTTGCTGGTTAACATGATTATAGTACGCTATTTTCTACTCAACTATAACCTCTACTCTACGCTTATTGGTTGAGCTACTTGTACTAGTTAAACCTTTACGGTAATAGCTTACTTGGATACGATCTGTTGCAATACCCTGCTTAACAAAATAACGATAAATCATTTTTACCTTTCTACGAGGATGAGGGCGGAAGCCTATTAATTTAACAATGGAAGATGCGTTTTGATTTAGGTGACTCGTTAAACTAGCTAAATCACTTTGTGCAGTTTCATTGATAAATCTAACCCGATTTTTTTCATAATAAACAATTCGGCTCAGTTTATTACTTGGCGCCGGATTATTGAATTTTAATAGTTCGGCTGCAGCTTTAATCTTTTCACTAGATAGCGCATTTGCGGCTAAACGTTCTTTTTTTGCATTTAAACTATCCGATTTTGCAAGCGGGTTATATAAATAACTGCTAGGTATATCTTGAGGGCGTTTACGATTAAATGCCGGTACATGGAAACCGATATTGGTAATCAAATTACTAGCTATTTTTTTTGAATATCCTTCATCATAAGCTGTTTGAAGATGTATAAAGCCTCCTTTATTCAGGTTAACACGAATACCTGCTCCTAGAGGGACGCTCCAATAAGCTGCCGACTTATTATATTGCAGTAAAAACTGAACACCTCCGGTCAAATAAGGTCTTACTCGCTCTTCGGGACCAAATAAATGATAAAAAGTTTCCAAGCGAGTCAAGAAAAGGCCATTGCTTTTATATTGTTTTTGATCATTCATCACTTTGCCGTAAGCACCCCCAAAATCAAAACCCAAAGCCCAGTTTTTATTCAATGGCTCTAAGGTTGTAAAACTTATATTTTGAATAGAACGCTCCTTAATAGCTGTACCTTCCTGGCAATTACAGGTATTACCCAATCGTCTGTTTAATGCAGAAAACTCTTGCACTCCATAACGAATACCCAATTTAAAGGTATCAAACAAGGGAAGCTTTTTATTTGGAGCCTGCGCCAATAAACTTATTGGGCTCAGCAGCAAGATGATATATACATAGTGTCTCAGGTATTTCATGATCAATGATCTATTTTATCGTATTAGCTTTTATGCCGTTTAATGTGTTTTTGCAGTGGGTTATTTTTTTCTTCTATTAAAATGATGAGCCAAACTCAACTCAAATGCATTTCGCTGATATCCACCTGCTCTTAAGCCCGATACATTTACCTCATAATGCAAGGCTATGGTAGTATTGCGTAACTTCAAGTCTACGTATGGAATTAATGCATCTCTAACCCGATAAGCCATTCCCAAGCCAAAGGCTTTTAGATTAGCATTGTTAAACTGCTGACTGGCACTCAATGATAACAACTGCTCATTAGCAAGTGCCTTAAAATTAGCCACCCCAAACAGCCCATATCGAATACGATTTCGCTCAAACTCATAACCACCTTGAAAACCAATGGTAGGACTTAATCGGAAATTGTTGCCAGAACCGCGGTTAATTAAAGGCCTCAATACGTCTCTGACTGAAAAACCAAATTTCCAGGATTCCAATTCAGTTTCTTGAAATAGGGATATACCCAGATGAGAACTAAACCAATTTAAAGGGTTTCCATTTGCCAAAGGATCTTGTGTCATTGCCCCTCCAATTGGACCATTTTGATCAAATTGATCAGGGAAACTAGCCTGACTTAAATCTAAACGACTATTGGAATAAGCCCCTTGGATACTTACCGCCAGATACTGGTTGTAGCCATTTAGAGGAATGGCATGAGATAAACCTAGTACAAGGTTTGAATTGTTCAAGATATTCTGATTCGATTCATCAAAGGCTACCCCCATGGTGAAATTTGTAAATGCTGAATTACTCAGAAAGCTATCCCCATCAGTTTTAATCAATACATCTACCATCGCAGCATTACTGCGATAGCCCATTACGCCTTGATAACGAACATCTCGGTGATTCAACCGAACTGCATTTTGTTTGTCCATCTTTAAAGACGGATTATACCACATCGATAAATCTTGAATTCGCGCATAATGTAAATCCTGCGAGTGTAGATTTGTTGCACCCAAAATGATCATTAGCATACTTATGCCTAGCACCTTTAATAATTGATTGTGCATCATTTTTGATTGTTTTTTAATTTCCTTCATCTCCGCCATTATCTTAACAAGGTCAACAGCCCCATACGCTTAATTAGAATTCCTTTTGCATCATAGCCTTCTGATAACCATTGGAACGTCTCAGTACCTTGGCCTTGCGTACGATAATTTCCATCCCAAGCCACATTTTGATCTGTAGTTTCAAAAATTAAATTCCCCCAACGGTTATACACTTTGAAACAAACAAATTGCTTGATTCCAAGTAGAATTGGTTTAATCACATCATTTATACCGTCGCCATTTGGAGTAAACACTTTTGGCAATAAAATATCTACCTGGCAAGATTTCGGATCTTTGAAATTTGGAATGCCATCTAGATTACAATCTTCTATGCCGTCTCTTTCATTGTTGAGGCCATCACCATCACAGTCGGCTGCCTTCCATGCAGCACTTGGCTGAAGAGTTCTACTAGAAACTTTAAAATCGCAGCCATCCAATACATTGGTACCATCTAATCGCTCAGTTCCATTACTCACTCCATCGCCATCACAATCAGCTGCATTCCATGATGCACTTGGTTGAAGTTTTTGGCTACTTAATATAAATGAGCAAGCATCCAGTGGATTGGTTTTATCCTTAAGTTCATCGGCATCACTAACGCCATCGCCATCCGAATCTAAATCACGGTAATCTGGAATACCATCACCATCGGTATCTACTGGTTTGTTCCCGTTTGAACCTTTTTCAACACTGTCAGGAATACCATCATTATCTGAATCCAGATCACGGTAATCAGGAATGCCATCTCCATCGGTATCTAGAGGAGTAGCACCATTTGAACCTTTTTCAATTGTATCTGGAATGCCGTCATTGTCTGAATCGGTATCGCGGTAATCTGGAATACCATCGCCATCGGTATCTAGAGGGGTAGCACCGTTTGGACCTTTTTCAATTGAATCAGGAATACCGTCACCATCAGAATCTAAATCACGGTAATCTGGAATTCCATCGCCATCGGTATCCAATGGCTTTGTGCCATCTGTACCTTTTTCTAAGCTATCAGGAATACCATCGCCATCTGAATCTAAATCACGGTAATCTGGAATACCATCACCATCGGTGTCTACTGGCTTTGTACCATCTAGGCCTTTTTCTACGCTATCCGGAATGCCGTCATTGTCTGAATCTGTGTCCAAATAATCTGGAATGCCGTCGGCATCTGTGTCTAGAGGAATTGCGCCGTTTGGACCTTTTTCAACTGAATCAGGAATTCCGTCGTTATCTGAATCGGTATCACGGTAATCTGGAATGCCGTCACCATCGGTATCCAATGGCTTAGTGCCATCTGAACCTTTTTCAACACTATCAGGAATACCGTCATTATCAGAATCTAAATCTAAATAGTCTGGTTTACCATCGCCGTCAGTATCCAATGGCTTTGTACCATCCGGGCCTTTTTCAACGCTATCAGGAATACCGTCATTATCAG
>CANKAT010000060.1 GCA_947479815.1 Sphingobacteriaceae bacterium | reverse complement strand
GATGATTTTCATTTTTATGTGTTCTCTAAAAAGATAAATTAAGCTATTCCAACAAAAAATACATCCACAAAAAAGGCGCCTTAAGGGCGCCTTTTTTGTTAGAAGATATAACCTAGTACCCAATAATTTTCTAAGTAACTTATTTTCTGTTGTGCTTTATCAATGTTATTTCTTCCGGTGGTACGAATGTTCGATAAATTAGTCCAACCTGTTTTTAAACTGCCTTGGAAGAATAAATGTGTATTAAAGAATAATTTGGCACCGGCTTTAGCTGAAATGCCATATCCGGCCACATTCCAAAAATTATTTTGACCAACTCCTAATAAACGCACATCGGTACGTGGCACTATCAAGCCAGCACCCAAGCCAGTTTCTAGAGCCAAATACATGTTACCTTTTTTAGCATGCCAAGCATCGTCATAACGCTCAACTTCTACACTAGCGTAGTTAAAGCCATCGGTATGTTCAAAGGTTAAGAAATCGGGATTAATGGTAAAATCGGCATTGTAATAGGTACCACCGTAAGCAGAAGCATCAATAGCCGGCTCCGAAATTGAGGGCTCAATAGTGCCCGTCATTTTTACTGTTTGTGGCACATCAAGCACATATTTCATGTGATCCCAGCCCAAAGAAATCGAGTAATTATCTTTGATAAAATATCCGAAGTGGAAATTAAACTGGGGGATTGATAATCTTGAAATATCGATATATGTTGAGCTTAAAGGCGTGGGGCGATCGTGTGCAACTACATTTTGCAAGGTAAAATCGTAGCCTTTACCATACAATCTCAAATCGCTTTTGGCATAGCTAGAGAAATTATAGCCCCAATGAAGATAGAATTTCCCTTTGTTGGAATAAGTTCTAGGACTAACATTCTTAAAAATACTTTTAGGTAGATTTAGGGTGCTATCTGCTGATGTTGAAGCAGGGTTTTGTGCAAAAACAGTTGTGGCAACCAAGCTTACTACAAGCAGAATTAAGTTTTTCAAGATAGATTAAATTTCTAGTAACATTCTGGCCGGATCTTCTAACAATTGTTTTACACGCACTAAAAATCCAACCGACTCACGTCCGTCGATAATGCGGTGATCGTAAGATAGAGCTACATACATCATTGGGCGAATAACTACCTGACCACCAATGGCCACCGGGCGTTCTACAATGTTGTGCATACCTAAAATAGCCGATTGAGGTGCATTGATAATGGGTGTTGACATCATGGAACCAAATACTCCGCCATTGGTAATGGTAAAGGTTCCACCGGTCATTTCATCAATAGCCAATTTGTTTTCACGGGCTTTAATGGCCAACTCCGTTACCGCTTGCTCAATTTGTGCTAGGCTCAAGGTATCGGCATTGCGAATAACCGGCACCACCAAACCTTTTGGAGCTGAAACGGCAATAGAAATATCCGCAAAATCGTTAAACACCATTTCTTCACCTTCAATACGGGCATTTACTGCCGGAAATTCTTTTAAAGCTTCGCATACTGCTTTGGTAAAGAAAGACATAAATCCCAGACCAACACCATGCTTTTCTTTAAATTTATCTTTGTATTTGGCACGTATATCCATGATGGGCTGCATGTCTACTTCATTAAAAGTAGTTAGCATGGCTGTTTCATTCTTAACACTAACCAATCGTTTTGCAACAGTTTTTCTGAGTGATGACATCTTTTCACGTCTTTCTACTCTTGAGCCTGGTGCAGAAATAGATACAGGAGCTTTTTTTGCATCAGCTGCATCTGCCTTTTTACCAGTTTCTGCTTTTAAAGCATCCTCTTTTGTTAATCTGCCACCAACTCCGCTCCCCTTAAGCTCTGCGGAATCAATACCTTTTTCAGCCAAAATTTTTGCAGCTGAAGGTGATGGTGCACCAGCAGCATAAGTACTAGCTTTTACCTCTTCAGATTTTGCTACTGGCTCTTTTGATTCTGCTTTTGGAGCAGATTGCTTGGTATCGGCTTGTTTTCCACCCTCTTCAATGCTACAAACAGGTGCTCCAATTTGGAGAGTATCACCCTCATTGGCAATAGTTTTTAAGGTGCCTGCCTTTTCAGCAGTCAGTTCAAAAGTTGCTTTATCAGATTCCAATTCGGCAATTACTTCATCCATTTCAACATAGTCGCCATTTTTTTTAATCCATTGGGACAAGGTAACTTCGGAAATAGATTCGCCTACAGGCGGAACTTTGATCACTAAACTCATAATGGTTTTTGTTATAACTATTAGTCAATATTAACAGCTTTTTTCGTTGCTGCTTTTACTTGTTTTTTATCTTTTGGGCCAGTTTTTGATTCAAATGCACACGCCACAATATACAATTGTTGTGCGATATGCTGTTTGGCATAACCGGTTGCTGTACTACTACTTTCCTGACGGGAAATTAGCTCAAAATTTAATGATGAATTTCGGAATTTTCTGGATATATATGGCCAAGCACCCATGTTCTCAGGCTCTTCTTGTACCCAAACAAATTCAGTTGCATTTTTATATTTACTTTGAATAGCTTCAAGCTGATCATAAGGCATTGGATATAATTGCTCTAGTCGAACAACTGCCACATCTTTTCTCTTATCTGTCTGTTGTTTATCAAGAAGATCGTAATACACCTTGCCACTACATAAAAGCACGCGTTTTACATCGGCTGCTTTTACAAAATGATCATCAATAACTTCATTGAACTTACCATCAGTAAATTCTTCTAACCTACTCACACACTGCGCACTTCTAAGCAAGCTCTTTGGAGTAAATACAACAAGAGGTTTTCTGAAATTGCGTTTAAGCTGTCTTCTTAACACGTGGAAGAAATTTGCTGGAGTTGTACAATTGACAACCTGAATATTATCATCAGCACATGCTTCCATAAAGCGTTCTATTCTACCTGAAGAATGTTCTGGACCCTGACCTTCAAATCCATGAGGCAGTAACATAACTAGTCCATTTGATCGCTGCCATTTTGTTTCTGCACTGGTAATGAACTGATCAATTATAATCTGTGCACCATTGACAAAATCACCAAACTGGGCTTCCCAAATAGTCAATGCCATTGGATTTGCAAGGGCATATCCATACTCAAATCCTAAAACACCATATTCTGAAAGGTGAGAATTATAAATTTCAAATTTGGCAGAATCATTGTTTAACTGTGCCAAGGGGATATATTCTTCTTCAGAATCCTCTAATGTTAATACGGCGTGCCTATGTGAAAAAGTTCCTCTTTCCACATCCTGACCACTTATTCGTATTCTAAAACCCTCTTGCAATAATGTCCCATAGGCCAGTAATTCGCCCATTGCCCAGTCAAATACTTTGGTATCAGACATTTTTCTTCGCTCATCGAAAAGTTTTTCAATTTTCTTAAAGAACTTTTTGTTGGCAGGTAAAGTGCTTATAGCTTTAGCCAGAGTAAGCATTACCTTTGAAGATACTTTGGTATTTACAGGAATTGAAATGGCTCCCGGCTTTGCTAGCTTCAATCCTTTCCAAGACCCTCCAAATATTTGATGCACAGCAGAATATGTTTGATCTTCTTTGGCCTCATTTAATCTTTCCTGGAGTAATGCGCGGAAATCTTTTTCCATTTCCTTAGCAAGGTTAGCATCAACGGTGCCTTGCTCTAATAATTTCTGATTGTAAATTTCACGTGGATTTGCGTGAGTCTCAATAGCTTTATATAAAAGCGGTTGAGTAAATTTAGGCTCATCTGCCTCATTATGACCATAACGACGGTAACATAAGATATCAATAAACACATCATTATGGTACTTTTGACGGTATTCCACGGCCATATTGATTGCATATACAATTGCTTCAACATCATCACCATTCACATGAAATACAGGTGAAAGAGTTACTTTGGCTAGATCAGTACAATACGTTGAAGAACGGGCATCCTTGTAATTGGTTGTGAATCCTACCTGGTTATTAATAACCAAGTGAATACTCCCTCCTGTTTTGTAGCCATCCAGCTTAGCCATCTGTAGCACTTCATAGGTTATTCCTTGACCTGCTAAAGAGGCATCACCATGTATCAATATGGGTGCTATGCGGTCATAATCCCCTTCGTATTTAAAATCAATTTTAGAACGAACCATGCCCTGAACAACCGAATCAACGGTCTCAAGATGTGAAGGGTTCGGGCATAAACTAAGATGTACATTTTTTCCAGAGTCGGTTTTAACGTCGGTTGAATATCCCATATGATATTTAACATCTCCTCCAAATGGAGTATTCACATCAAAGCCCTTACCTTCAAATTCAGAAAAAATATCCTTATAAGTTTTGTGCATGATGTTGGCGAGCACGTTTAATCGCCCTCTATGTGCCATACCGATCACAAATTCTTCTATTCCAAGTTCAGCACCCTTTTGGATTACTGAATCAAGTGCAGGAATTACTGCTTCAGCACCTTCAAGTGAAAATCTCTTCTGACCCAAAAATTTAGTTCCCAAAAAGTTTTCAAATACGACCGCCTCATTCAGCTTTGCGAGGATTCTTTTTTTGGTTTCAATACCAAAATTTGGTGTATTTCGCTCAGACTCCATTCTAAGCTCAAACCATTTAAGTTTTTCAGGATTTCTTACATATTTATATTCAACCCCAATTGACTGACAATAGGTTTGCTCAACAAGAGCAAGTATATCTTTTAATTTTGCCGGACCAATACCAACTTCAACACCGGCATTAAATACGGTTTCAAGGTCAGAATCATCTAAACCAAAGGTGATTAGCTCCTTGCCTGGGAAATAGGCCCTACGCTCACGAACCGGATTGGTTTTTGTAAAGAGGTGGCCTCTTTGTCTATATCCATTAATAAGATTTAAAACTTTTATCTCTTTTAAAAAATGGTCAGGTGTTTCAGCACTCACTACTCCTGCTTCAGATCCACGACCAAAATCGAATCCTTCAAAAAATTTTTGCCATCCAAAATCTATGGAATCCGGATCTTCTTTGTATGAATGATAGAGAGAATCGATGTAGGCAGAATTAGCGTTACTTAGGTATGATAATTTATTCATTTAAAAACAATGTCTTTTAAGACACAAAAATAAGATTTAAAGCATATAATCGTGAAAAAGTGAGCCCTAATTTGAAATTTAGCAGCAGTACTTTAACTCAACTAATCTAGAGGTGAAAATTAAGAAAAAATGTTCAGGAATAAAGACTGTATCCAATCAAAACCACTCAATAAATGACAATTTTCTATTTATTTCCTTTAACTACTACAAGTTCAGGGGCATATGAAGGAGAATCTAAATAGCTTTTTAATTGAGATTTAGCACGTTCAGCCTCTGAAAGCTTCCAGGGTTGATGAATTTGAGTAGCATTAATTGAGGCAAGTTCAGGAATCCATAAACGAATATAATCACCCTGTGGATCATAATCTATGGCCTGCTTCAACACATTGAAGTGCCTGTATTGTCTGGGATCATTACCCACACCTGCGATATAAGCCCAATTTCCCCAATTATTCGCCGGACAGTAATCAATGAGTTTTTCTTCGAAATACGCTGCACCCCACATCCAGTTAACTTTTAAGTCTTTTACTAGAAAGCTTGCCACATTCTGACGGCCCCTATTGCTCATAAATCCTGTAGAATTCAATTCGCGCATATTTGCATCAATGAACGGTATACCAGTTTCGGCATTCTTCCAAAGCTCAAAAAATTCAGCTTGATTTTCACCCTCATCTGGTGCAACACCTTTAAAGCCTGCCTTCTGGAAAAATTTATTACCATATTTTTTGAACATATAACGGAAATAATCCCTCCATAATAATTCAAGAAATAGGCTATAGGTGGAGTCGCCGGCTCCATGTACTTGTTCGTATTTTTTAATTTCCCAATACACCTCGCGTGGCGATAAACATCCCATGGCAATCCAGGCAGAGAATTTTGAAGAATAATCAGCACCAATTAAACCATTTCGGGTTTGCTTATATGTTTTTACCGAATTCGAAGTCCAGAAATAATCCTGCAATCTTTTAAGTGCCTCAGTTTCGCCACCCTTAAATTTCATGACCGATCGATCATCATAAATTTCAGTATCGACAAACCCAAAATCAGACAATTCAGGTAGAACCCCGGCATCCATATTCTCTGGAAATTTCATAGTGCCAGGGGCTTTGAAACAGCTTCTTACTGAACTATCCCGCTCAACCTTTTTTCGAAAGTTTGTGAATACATCTGGAATAGTATTGATTGGAAATGGTAAGTCCTCTTTGTGATAGAGCGTATGACCTATAAAATGCTTTAAGTTTATTTTCAACTTCCAAAGTGCATTCTCAACTAGGGTTGAAACCCCGGTTTCTTCAGATGCTACCTCCCGATGATGATAAACTTCATGAACCTTATATTTAGCAACCAATTCGGGAAGGATAGATTCGGGCTTACCTATACGGATAATCAGATCACCGCCTGCAGCCCGAAAAGAATTTCTCAAATCAGCAACACTCTCTAGTAGAAATTTGGTTCGAATTAAACCAGTTTTGCTGGTATTAAATGCGGTTAACTCAAATTGTCTGGGGTCAAAACAATAAACAGGAAGGATACTGCCACCTTTGCGAACAGCTTCAGTCAGTATTTCATTGTCGTGAATTCGTAAATCTTTTCTAAACCAAACTAATATGGTTTTCCCACTCATATATTTAAAGGACTATCCCTGAATTGATTTTTAAAAGCAGATTAGATCTGAATTAAATTTTATGCCAAATTACGTGCTAGAATTGATTTTATTGATCATTTTCTTGTAAGATTTTTATTATAAACCAATCGAAACCTAATGAGGTGCCCTAATTAGGGAGCAGAACGTATTCAAGCAGCAAATAGACCGCATTTATTTAGCAATAAATAGACGATAATTAGCTATATTTAATTAAGCTAATATATTCTGATATGAAAACTATAAAGAATATCATCCAAAATAAATCTAAATCCATTTACTCTGTTACTCCTCAAACATCAGTATTAGATGCTTTACAGGTAATGATGGATAAAAACATCAGTGCTTTACTTGTTATGGAAGGGCCTGAACTTAAAGGAATATTTACTGAAAGAGATTACGCCCGCAAGGTCATTTTACAGGGAAAAGCTTCAAAAGAAACAAGCATTCAGGAAGTAATGACTACAAAACTTGAAACCGTTAAGCTGAATACAAGCATTGACCACTGTATGCAGATCATGACTGAAAAACATATTAGACATTTACCTATTGTGGAAGATGGGATTGTAGCCGGAATGATCTCAATTGGTGACCTTATAAAATTTATAATTGAGGACCAAAAACAAACAATAGAACAGTTGCAGAGTTATATAAATAGTTAGGTGTGGATTTAGCCCAGACTTAATCCAGAAAATTATTGCTTTACGTCAGTTACCGTAATATCAAAATCTAGCGCTGAGAATGCAGGAACTGAAGGTGAACTTCCATCCAAACCATAGCCTAAGGTTGATGGAATAATTAGACGAATACTGCCACCTTGTTTGATAAGGGGAACACCCTCACGCCAACCTTTAACTAAAGAATTAAGTTTAAACGTTGCTTCACTACCTGCAACGGCCCTATCGAATACAGATCCATTAAGCAATTTGCCGGTATAATTGGCAACAATTGTAGAATCTGTTGTAATAGGGCTTCCTGTTCCAGGCTGTCCTATTTTATAATACAAGCCAGTTGTAGTTTTGGTAAAGCCAGTCAGGGAATTAGATTCCAGATATTTTTTTATCGTAAAATCTTCATACGCAACTAATTTTGAAAAATCTAAAGCCCTAACAGTAATATCTAGAGATGCATTTCCAGGAATAGATCCTGAACCATTTCTTCCAAATGCTAAACGGGAAGGAATAATCATCCTTAATGTGCCATTTGATTTTTTCAACACCTCTTTTACTCCCATGCGGATAGGTTCTGGGTTATAATACCCAAGAAAATTATAATACCTATTGGCAATACTAAAAGTATCGACTGAAACATATTTTCCGTCTAATGATCGCATGGTAATTAATGCTGGAACCTTGTCAGAATATTGAACTTCAGGACCAGTACCAGCAGACACGACTTGATAATAAATGCCGGTTCCCTGATATTCCTGCATATTAATTTTGTTCAGTTGAATATATTCCTTAACATTCCTATCATCAATTACCTCAATGGTTTCATATTCCTTTTGACATGAAAAAAAGACAGTTAACAATAGAAGTCCGGGGAATATATATTTAAAAAATCGTTTCATTTCGTCTAATTATTATTGAACATCAACCAATTCTATATCAAAATCAAGAACTGCATTGGCCGGAATTTTTGCCGAACCATCTCGTCCATAGCCATAACCAGAAGGAATGAGCAATCTGATTTTTCCGCCTTTTTTAATTAGAGGAACGCCAATTTGCCAGCCTACAATTACATTTCCAAGCGGGAAAGTAAGGGGCTGAGTTGTAGTTTGATCGAAAACTGTCCCATTCAATAATCTACCAGTATATTTAGCTGTTACCAGAGTTGAATTAGAATAGGTTGTTGACCCACTACCAGAACTCAAAATTTGATAATATATTCCACTAGAATGCTTAATTGCTGTAATATTTTTATCGGCTATAAATTTTACAATCAAAGCATCATCTAATCCAGCCTGCACCGTAGGATCATAATCATCTTTTTTAAAACATGAGGTTAGCGTAAACATCATGATAAAAGATAAAACTACTAAATTTTTAATCTTCATATTGGTGCAAATTTATCCTTTTAAATTTTAAAAAGTAAGGATTAACATTATTTAACAAAATATTTAGAGAATTTGTCTCTACTGCTCATTATTAACTGAATAAAAAACCAGATGAAACTGATTTTATTGAGGAATACTGATATGTGGTTTCCAGGTGTCTGTTCTGACCATTGCCCCCAGTTCATGCAGCATATTGTATAGCCCAAAATTGGTACGGTTTACATAAATAAAATGCTTTACACCTCTAGCTTGTTTGAATTCAGGCATCCTTGCAATTCTCTCACCATAATTATATAGGTTGTCAAAATATTCCTTTTTACTGAAATCAAAAGTTTGAGACATGTAGGGCAGGGCAAATAATTCGATCATTTCTTTGTAAACCTGATAGAAAAATTCAATTTGTGCAGGAGTATCATCTTTGCGAATCATTTCTAATTCGCGGAATGTATTTATGGTTTTTGTCTTATCCTGTAGCATATTTGTAGAGGTCATGCTGAAGAATGGCTCATAAAAATCAGCTGGCATTTCTTTAATACAACCAAAATCAATTACTCCCAGCTTCCCATCTGGAGTGATCAGAAAATTTCCAGGATGCGGATCTGCGTGAACAGCTCTTAATTCATGCTGCTGAAAATTATAAAAGTCCCAGAGCGCCTGCCCCACTTGATTACAGATATCCTGTGAAGGATTCGTTTTCATGAATTCTTTCATGTGCAGGCCCTCCAACCAGCCCATGGTGATGATCCGCTTTGACGACAAATCAGGATAATAGGTTGGAAAAATCAGGTTTGGAATATTCTTACAGGCTTCAGAGAATTCGATAGAACGTTTTATCTCAAGATCATAATCAGTTTCTTCTAGCAAACGTTCTTCAACCTCTGACATGTAAACTTCTAGTTCTTTCTGGCTCATCCCAAGTAAACGGAAAGCAAACGGCTTTACCATTTTCAAATCAGATGAGATACTATCACCAACACCAGGATACTGAATTTTGATGGCCAATTTTTTACCCTTTAAACTAGCCTCATGAACTTGACCAATGGATGCGGCATTTGTTGAGCTGATATTAAACTCATCAAATATTTGAAATGGTGTTTTTCCGAAATATCTGGTAAAGGTTCTAACAATTAGGGGCCCTGATAATGGGGGCGCATTGTATAAGGATAAGGAAAATTGATCTACATAAGCTTTTGGTAGAATGTTCTTATCCATGCTTAGCATTTGCGCAACCTTAAGTGCACTTCCCTTTAATTCACTTAGCGAATTATAAATATCTGTTGCGTTATCAAGATTTAACTCATCTTTATTAAGAGCGGGGTTAAATAATTTTTTAGAATAATGCTTAATGTAATTACCTCCAACCTTGAATCCTGTTTTGACAAATTTTGCAGACCGCTGTGTTTTTGAAGTTGGAATACTATCTTGTTCTTTCATGCTTTTTGGCAAAATGCCAATGAATATTATATTAAAACTTCATATTTTGCTTCATACCACCATTGTTCATCATAAATTTCCCATAGTCAAAAAGACCATCAAGAGGAGATTTTTCGAACAAATCAAAAGTCACATTTATGCCTCTTTCAATGGCTTCATCGGTTTTTTCAAAACCAGCGCTATTATCTTTTGTCCAGAAATTAAGAATAAACCCGAACTGGATCCAAAGTGCATCTTTATACTTAGCCGTAAAGAAGCGCCTGTCTGCCAGTTCACCTGACTCAATACCCTGATTAATAATACCGGTAGCAAAAGTTTCAAATATATTTTTCACCCCGTTGATGATAGCTGGAGTTCCAATCATCATGCCTGAATGTTTTAGGCTGTACAGAACAAAACTTCGTTTGCTTTTGAGGAGTTCAATAAAGGCATAAAAAAATGCAAGTGCCTTCTCTCTTGAAGAATATTGCGACCAAACCTCTTGATTTTCAACTTCCGAAAGTGCTTTTTGGCATAAATCTGTCCAGATTGATTGCTCTATTCCTTCAAAAGAACCAAAATAATTGTAAAACTCTTCTTCGGCAAGATTATTCTCCTTAGCAAAAACATACACAGATTTAGGCTTACTGCCATGCGTTAAAACATAGTCAACGTATGCATTTTGCAACTCTTCAGAACTGATTAAGGTCTTTTTCTTAGCCATCTTATTAATTTGTTGGATTATGGTTATCCATATTTCTAGGTAAATTCATTGAATTATTAACTCTGACAGGGGCATATTTCAATTGCTTCGCTGTAGAATTTGACGTACTGTTTTTCTTAAAAAAGAAATATAATTTCTGAATAAAAGCTATTAATGATTTGGCCATGTTAAGATTTCTGAAGTTCATAATCACTGTATTAATTATTTAACAAATATCGGGAATAGAGTATAGGAAATTGATTTTGAAGGTTGAATTATTGTCATTTTTAAGAGCAAAATGATCAGCTCTGAAAAAGATTGACAAAGCGATGATAAAGGTTAATGACTCATCAGCCCAGAATGACTGGCCTGATGAGTTAAAATTTAGTAACAGTATTTGTTGGCTTCGATCAGTTGCTTAGCAACACGCTGCCTGGTTTCTTTGATATTAAATGGCTCAGTTTTGGTAAATCGTTTTAATCCGACAAGCATCATTCTAAGTTCATCTCCTTCTGCAAAAGAGTATAGTGCTTCTTTTCCAGCTGTAGCCACTTTATCAACAGATTGATACAGATAGATACGCATCATATCCAATTGGCCTTTGCATGAATCTTCTCCTCTTAATTTTACCAGTTTCTCTACACGTAGAATAGTTGACTCAAGCACATACACATATCCAATAATATCAGCAATATTCATTAATATTTCCTGCTCTTTAGAAAGGGTCATCATTAGTTTCTGCACTGCAGCACCTGCAATCATTAAACCAGCTTTTTTAAGGTTCTGCAATACCTTCTTCTCAGCAGCAAATAGTGTTGTATCTTCTTCAGCAAAATCAGGGATCGACATTAATTCAGCTGCAACTGCCTGTGCTGGTGTCATCAGATCTAATTCACCTTTCATCGCACGCTTCAAAAGCATATCTAGGATTAACATACGATTGATCTCGTTTGTACCTTCAAATATCCTGTTGATCCGGCTATCGCGATAGGCTCGATCCATTGGGGCTTCAGCCGAATAACCCATACCGCCATAAACCTGAACTCCTTCATCCACGATATAATCGAGCATTTCAGATCCCCATACTTTTAAAATGGCGCATTCAACTGCAAATTGTTCTGTAGATTTTAATTTTGCCTGTGAAAGATCCATTCCTTCTGCAACAAGCATATCATAGGCATCATCAATGTTTTGTCCGGCACGGTAAGCAGCACTCTCAATCGCAAAATTTCTGGTTGCCATTTCAGCCAGTTTATATCGGATAGCTCCAAATTTAGAGATCGGCAAGCCAAACTGAATACGCTCATTTGAATAATTGATGGCATGATTTAAAACCTTACGGGATGAACCAATTGCTGCAACACCAAGTTTGATCCTGCCAATATTCAATATATTAACAGCTATTTTAAAACCATTTTGGCGCTCTGAAAGCAGATTAGCCACAGGAACGGGGCAATCAGTAAAGAATACCTGACGCGTTGAAGATCCCTTAATTCCCATTTTATGCTCTTCAGGATTCATAGCAATACCGCCAAAACTCTTTTCTATAATAAAGGCAGATAGATTTTTATCATCGTCTATCTTTGCAAAAACGATGAAAATATCGGCGAAACCACCATTGGTGATCCACATTTTCTGACCAGTAATCAAATAATGAGTGCCTTGAGCATTTAATACCGCTTTAGTTCTTGCTGAATTTGCATCTGAACCAGAATTTGGTTCAGTAAGGCAATAAGATGCTTTCCATTCTCCTGTAGCAAGTTTTGGGATATACTTATCCTTCTGTTCCTTGTTTCCATAATATAAAATGGGCAAGGTTCCAATACCTGTATGTGCAGAAAGCGCAACTGCAAAAGAACAGCCGGGTCCAACTGAATCGGCAACTAACATGGACGTATTGAAATTTTTTCCAAAACCACCATATTCTTCAGGAATAGATACTGCCAATAAACCAAGTGCACCAGCCTTATCCATTAAACTGACCATTAGCCCTTCTTCCTGATTATCGATCCGGTCCAAATTGGCATAAACCTCAGATTCCAGAAAATCTTCACAGGTTTTGCGGATCATCAGCTGCTCCTCATCAAACTCCTCAGGTATGAAAATATCTTCACATACCGTTTCACGAATGATAAATTCTCCGCCTTTGATTGATTTTTTAATTGCGTCCATATTGCTTTATTTAATAGATAAAAGACCCTTTTTGTGATTCAAGAGCCAAGAACCTTTGTGTGATTCAAGAGCCAAGAGCCAAGATTCAAGACAGATTTGATTTAGATGTAGAATATAATTTTTGTCTTGATTTATTTGTCTTGTTTCTTGGTTCTTGATACTTGGTTCTTGTGTCCTGGTTCTTGTGTCCTGGTTCTTGTGTCCTTTGTCTTGGTTCTTGTATCTTGGTTCTTGTGTCCTGCTTCTTGGTTCTTGTATCTTGGTTCTTCTATTTAATTGTTGTTAAAAATCCATTTATCATTTTTTGAAGAGTTGTAATTTTATCAAGAATTATATTAGAGTCCTGATCATTTATCATTTTAAAATCACTTGATAATATTATCTGAGTTTCCAACTCGAAAAGTGACCCTAAGGCAATTTTAATAAAATGGGAAAACTCTTTATTTGAAGATCTCGATGAACCTTCTGCAATATTTGACGGAATTGAAATAGAACACCTATTAATTTGAGATATTAAACCAAATTTCTCCTCTTTAGGAAAATTTGAAGTAAGGAGATAAACATCTTTAACAAGACTCATTGCATTTACCCAAATATTCAGTTTTTTAAAATTATGCATACGTTTTGTCTTAATTCATTTGTCTTGATTTTTGTATCCTGTGTCTTGGTTCTTGTGTCTTGGTTCCTGATTCTTGGTTCTTGGTTCTTGATACTTGGTTCTAAATCACATTAATTCAAAAATCCCAGCAGCTCCCTGCCCGGTTCCAACACACATGGTAACCATTCCAAATTTCTTATCTCTTCTTTTCAACTCATTGAATAATTGAACAGAAAGTTTTGCTCCAGTACATCCCAGAGGGTGTCCGAGCGCAATTGCACCTCCATTAACATTTACTTTATCTTGATCAAGCTCCAGTTTCCGAATTACAGCCAATGACTGAGAGGCAAATGCTTCATTCAATTCAATCAGATCAAGATCCTGCTGCTTCATTCCAGCTTTTTTCAATGCGAGTGGAATAGCTTCAATTGGACCAATACCCATGATTCTTGGGGGCACACCAGCCACTCCATAACTCACTAGTCGGGCAATTGGCTGCACATTCAATTTCTTTAGCATTCGCTCCGAAACCACCAATACAAAAGCTGCACCATCAGATGTTTGCGATGAATTTCCGGCAGTTACTGAACCACCTACAGCAAATGCCGGCTTTAAATTTGCAAGTTTATCAAGAGCGGTATCCGCGCGCGGGCCTTCATCAGTATCAGCAATAAATTCTCTAGACTTCTGCTTTAAATTTTCATCGAGATACGTTTCTTTCACTGTGATGGGTACAATAGCATCCTTAAAATGTCCATTCTTAATTGCAGCAATAGCTTTTTGATGGGAGTTGAATGAGAACTCATCCTGGTCTTGGCGACTTACACTATATTCTTTTGCAACTGCTTCTGCGGTAAGCCCCATGCCCCAATACCATTCAGGGTTATTCTTAGCCACATCCGCATTCGGAACAAGTTTCCATCCGCCAAAAGGCATTCCTGACATCACTTCCACACCACCTGCAATGATACAATCAGCCATGCCTGATTTGATCTTTGCGCTTGCAATCGCAATTGTTTCCAAACCTGAGGCACAATAACGGTTAACTGTTACACCCGGAACTTTATCAGTATCCAATCCCATTAATGAGATCATACGCGCAATATTCAGTCCCTGTTCTGCTTCAGGAGTCGCATTTCCAACAATTACATCGTCAATTTCATCCTTATCCAGATCAGGTACAGAGGCCATCAGATGTTTGACTACTTCAGCAGCCAAATCATCTGCACGCGTAAAACGAAATATGCCCTTGGATGATTTTCCAACTGCTGTTCTGTAAGCTGCTATGATATATGCTTGTTCCATTTTAATAGTATTGAGTAGAGAGTATTTAGTACATAGTAGTTAGTAGTTAGATATTAGTACTCATGCTTTCTGTTTAAACTTTGATTGAATAGAGTAATTCATCTTTTGCACTTCTTCAATTTGCTCTATTAGATGATTTAATTCTTCAACTGATAAATAATTTAAATTCCTTGATATTATTAATTGCGTTTCCAGTTCATATGATGATGCATGAGCAATTGACAAAAACTGGATAAACTCTTTATCTGAATTTCGCCCGGCACCCTCAGCTATATTAGAAGGAATTGAAACTGCAGATCGATTTATTTGAGACACTAAGCCAAATTTTTCACCCTGAGGAAAAGAACGAGTCAATAAATATACAGAGGTGACTAAGTCAATTGACTTTTGCCACAATTTCAACTCCTTATATTTGTGCATTTCTGAAAATATTGACCGATCTCATGTCTAACTACTTAGCACTAACTACTATATACTAAATACTAACTACTAAATACTAACTACTAAATACTCACTACTAAATACTCACTACTCACTCCTAATTCCTCAACGGCTTCCCTTTTGTCAAAATACTCTGGATACGCTCTAATGTTTTCTTTTCTCCGCAAAGTGAAAGGAAGACTTCTCTTTCTAAATCAAGTAGATATTGTTCAGAAACCAGCGTTGGCTGTGATAAATTACCACCGCACAAAACATAACCTAATTTTTCGGAGATCTTCTTATCATGCTCCGAAATAAAGTTTCCGGCCAACATGGAGTTAGCTCCAGCATATACTATCCCCATTCCTTGCTTACCCAAAACGCGAATATCCTTGCGTTTTACGGGTTGGCTATACCCATTTTCAGCTAGTTCGATGGCTTTATTTTTGGCATCAATAATCAATCTGCTGCGGTTCATAGTGATACTGTATTTATCTTTTTGAAGATATCCCAGTTCTGCTGCCTCAACTCCTGAAGTTGAAACCTTTGCTTGCCCGATTGTTAAAAAGCGATCTCTAAGTGCAGCCTGCTCTATCTGACCCTCTTTGAATTCATCAGAAAGACGAAGTGCAAATTCTTTTGTTCCTCCGCCACCGGGTATCAATCCAACACCAAATTCAACAAGCCCCATATAAGTTTCTGCATTGGTTTGAACATAATCAGCATGAAGGCATAGTTCACAACCGCCACCTAAGGTTAAATTATGGGCAGCTGCAACAACGGGAATACTGGAATAACGCATCCGCATCATCGTGTTTTGGAACATCCTGATAGCCATATTGATTTCATCCCAATCCTGCTCTACGGCAGCCATGAATATCAGCCCAATATTTGCACCTGCCGAAAAATTGGCCCCATCATTCCCAATAACTAAGCCTCGATAATCTTTTTCAGCAAGATCGATAGCTTTATTCATTCCCTGAATTACTTCCCCTCCTATGGTATTCATTTTTGTATGAATCTCAAGGTTGAGAATTCCATCACCTAGATCAGTAATTGTGGTACCTGAATTTTTCCAAATGGTATTTGTTGGTCGGATATGATCTAAAATAATAAAGGCTTCCGAGCCAGGAACTGATTGATATGATTTTGAAGGAATATCATAATACTTTTTAACCCCATGCTCTACCAGATAAAATGACTCATGGCCGGCAGCAAGCATTTCATGTACCCATGAAGCTGCCTCTTTGCCATATTTCTTCATGCCTTCTACCGCATTTCTGATTCCAAGTGAATCCCATACTTCAAATGGACCAAGTTCCCATCCAAAGCCGGCACGCATGGCATCATCAATTCGGTACAGTTCATCCGAAATTTCTGGTATGCGATCTGAAACATATTCAAATAGACCAAAAAATGAGGTTCTAAAGAACTCGCCAGCCTTATCATTACCCTTTGAAAACACGTTCATTCGTTCGCGCAAATTCTCAACCAGTTTGGTTGCTTCGAGCGTAGATGACTTTATTTTTTGCTGAGCTTTATATTCTAATGTTTTAAGATCAAGGGCAAGAATTTCAGATTTTCCATCTGCTCCCTTAATTTTCTTATAAAATCCTTGTTTTGTTTTATCTCCAAGCCAGTTGTTTTCCTGCATTTTTTTAACGTACTCAGGAAGTTCAAACAGCTGATGAGCTTTATCATTGGGAAGATTATTGAATAATCCATTAGCCACATTGATCATGGTATCTAAACCAACAACATCTGTGGTGCGAAAGGTAGCCGATTTAGGTCTGCCCAAAGCAGGCCCAGTATATTTGTCAACCTCCTCTACTGAAAGATCCATTTTTTCAACCAGATGCAGCAAGGACATGATAGCATATACCCCTACTCTGTTTGCAATAAATGCAGGCGTATCTTTACAAAGAACAGTGGTTTTTCCAAGAAATTTATCACCGTAATGCATTAAAAAATCAATGACCTCAGGCTTTGTTTCAGGAGTAGGAATAATTTCAAGAAGACGAAGGTAACGTGGGGGATTAAAGAAGTGTGTTCCGCAAAAATGAGTTCTGAAATCTTCAGATCTGCCTTCGGCCATTAAATGAATTGGAATTCCGGATGTGTTTGAACTGATTAGGGTTCCCGGAGTTCTAAATTTTTCAACCTGATCATAGACTAGCTTTTTAATATCCAGTCGTTCAACAACTACCTCAATTACCCAGTCGCAAGCAGCAATATCCTTCATGTTGTCATCGAAGTTGCCAGTGCTGATATGATTAATAACTCGTTTAGAAAATACTGCTGAAGGATTCGATTTCAGGGTGCTATCGAGAGCTGCATTAACTATGCGATTACGAACATTTTTATTCGAGATATCAAGCCCCATTGCAAGCTCTTCTGGGGTCGGTTCATTTGGAATTATATCTAGAAGAAGTACTTCAAGACCGATATTGGCAAAGTGACAAGCTATCCGCGAACCCATTATTCCCGAACCCAATACTGCAACTTTTCTAATGACTCGTTTCATTTGAATAAATTTCCAGTTTCACTACCCGGAAGACTCCGGGTAGCAAATCTGGGGTTTATAATCAGTGGTTAGTTGATTTATTTTACTTAAGGTTTTTATAAATTGAAGTCTCTCTTTATCGGATATATGCGTATTCAGGTATTCATTAAATGAACGAACCACATCTTTAGCGATCTCCCGCTTTTCTTTTCCGAAAGGGGTTAAAAATATCTTAACTGATCTCTTATCATTTAAATCCGTTTCCCTAAATATCAATCCCAACTCCTCCATGCTCTTGAGCATTCTTGAAAGACTGGTTGACTTTACTCCCGACAAGGCAGCGATCTGAGAAACAGCGGTACCTTCTTGATGAATATTAATCAACATGTAGCCCAATGCTTGCGTAATTCCAAAATCGGATGCGATCTGATTATATCTATTAGCAACTGTTTGCCATACAATCTTTAGAAAATAATCTACGGTTTCTTCAGGCTTCATTCAAAATTACTATGCAAGCATAGCAAATATATTAAATAGAATTTAAATAACAAGCGTTTAAGGAAATTATTTTAGATTTCGGAAGCATCTTGAATAAATATTAAGCTTAGCTTTGAACAGACATGAAAAAAAATAAATTAGTTATTCTTAGTCTATCTGTAATTGCAATTGCCACAATGCTTTGGAATGTTTTAAGCGAGCCTGGCATTAAAGGTTTAAAAGGTAATCTGAAGGAAACGGCATTCATCAGAAACGAGCAAAATACCGGACCCGTAATTAGGCTATATGCCGTTAGTATTGATCAGGAATACTGGGCAGATATGGAACAATATGGTAATTACATGCCTCATAATAAATATGGAACAACTCGCGTTTATTTCTTTTTGAGTAATAAGCCCTATAACGGCAAATTAGAACTCGGAGATCGCAATATTGAGAAAGAATATCAACAACACTGTATTGCCTTATATGAAAAGAACGGTATGAGCCAGTCTTCAATTGTCAAATATCCATTCAGAGATTGATTTTCAAGAATTAAACAATAACATTTAATTATACATGAAAAATAAAGGCCTTAGATTAATATTACTTTTTTTACTTAGTGCAGGCTGGTTTATACTCATGAGAGAAATGACCGCTCCTCTCAATCCGGCCAGTATTCTGGAATTTGAGTTCATTGGGACAGCTGCAAAAGCTGAAAATTTTATAAGTAATTTAAGGCAATTAGGACATTTAGAACTTATTACACTCAGCATTTACCTTGACTTTATTTTTCCTCTATTATATGGAGCAATGTTCTATTATGGAAGTGCATGGGCCTGCGGTCAACTTGCAGAAGGGAGTATTTTAAAAAGGTTTAAACTGTTAAGTAATTTAACAGTAATTGCAGTGGCCTGCGATATGGTCGAGAATATTTCACTGCTGCAGCTGATTTATTTTGTACCAACTGATTTGTTTGCCAATGCAGCTTACCTATTTGCAGGAATAAAGTTCATTCTACTCAGCATTGTTTTACTCCACTTTCTTGTGAGTACACTGCTACCCGGGAAAGAGAGAAAAACTAATTGATAATTCGGGCTTACAAAATTCGGGTATTACCAACCCAGT
>CANKAT010000059.1 GCA_947479815.1 Sphingobacteriaceae bacterium | reverse complement strand
GCCTGGTTTAATTCATCATAACCTCTTGTTCCGCGTTCCGGACTATCAGCACCTGCATCGGGTCCAACCTCTCCCCAGTAAAGAAACCCGGTTTTACTATCAACAGATATGCGATATGGATTACGGTTTCCCATTACATAGATTTCAGGTCTTGTGCCAGGTGTATTGGGTGGGAATAAATTACCTTGAGGTATTTCGTAGCTGCCATCATCCTTTACCCTGATCCGCATGATCTTTCCACGAAGGTCGTTGGTATTACCCGATGATCTGCCTGCATCATATTGCTCAAGACCAGGTCTGTTGTCCATTGGGCCATAACCATTATTGACAAATTGCTGCTTGGGAACATTAAATGGTGTAGTATTATCTCCTGCAGAGACATACAATAATCCATCAGGGCCGAAGGCAATAGATCCGCCGGTATGGCAACATATTTCTCGTTGAGAGGCTACATCTAAAATCACTTTTTCAGAAGAAATATCTACCTTATCATTAATGAACTTGAATCGTGAAAGGCGGTTTACAGAGGGGCCTATCGGACTATAATAGATATAGATATAATTATTTTCCTTGAAATTCGGATCTGCTGCAAGACCCAAAACTCCTTCTTCGACATTTGAGCCGTTAGTTGTAGTTATAAAATAGGTTTTTAATTCTCCAGCCTGGCTAATACTTTTTGTACTTGCTTTGTAAAGCATAATCTCTCCTCTGCGTTGAACTAGAAGAATATCTAAATTAGGAAGAATGGTCATTTCTGTTGGTTCAAATAATGTTCCAACAGTAAGAACAGTTTTTACCAAGCGATTCTCTTCGGGTACTTTTGGTGTTGTAGCTTTTGAATAATTCAGAGGAATATTATTACCAATCGCATATTTAATTCCACCTAGAATGTGCTTCAGGTATAGCGGGTCAGCATAAGATTCATTGGTATGCCCTAATCCAGTATAAAATGCTCTGCCGCCATCAAATTCATGAAACCAGGATATCGGATGATTTTCGCCATTTTTACCACCCTGGTAACTTTTCTCATCCAGTGAAAGAAGTACTTTTACATTCGTGTTTAATTCTTTGTAATTATACCATTCATCTTTGCGAATCCATTTTTCAGGCAGGTGCTTTGAAGCAATATGGGTTTTATCAAGCACATTTAATGTTGCTTCCTGAATTGCCGGGTGACTTAAGAAATATCCGCCTGCTAATTTACCGTACCATGGCCAATCGTATTCGGTATCCGCTGCAGCATGAATTCCTGCATAACCTCCTCCTGCCTGAATAAACCGTTCAAAACTAATCTGCTGCGGACTATTTAATACATTTCCGGTTGTATTTAGGAATAGTACAGCCGAGTAATTTTTTAGTGAATCTTCATTGAAGTAATTTTCATTCTCGGTGGTATCCACGAGGAATCCATTTTCTTTTCCTAGTTTTAGGAGTGCGAGTTTTCCGATATTGATCGATTCATGACGATATCCTGCCGTTTTGCTGAAAACAAGTATCCTGGGCTTAACAGTCTGTTTCAAGTTGTTAAAAGCAAATAAGGAAAGTAAGATGATAACTGCCGGTATTAGTTTTGTTTTATTTATCATTTTGTGATTGATTGTCTTTTATCTTTCGTTTTTCGGTTTTCGGTTTATTCCATTAAATATTTAGGTCAACAAGATGAGTTTCATTCTTATAAAATCTCGTTACTATAAGCTGTATCCTAATGCTTTTTTAAACTCATGAATATTCATCAATGAAATTAAAATGAGTATGAATATTAAAAATAAAAATATACATTTATTTTAAACAAACTAATAGAAATTACCCGATTGAAATTGGACTCTAAGGCTTGTTTTTTTATTGTTTTATATATAAAAGGCTTTGAATGGATGGAGAATTAATCTGATTAGTTTAATTCTAAAGATTTTAGTTGCTGTTTTTCATGATCATATTGAAAATAATAAAATAAAGAAATGTGATTCTAGTTTTGCCTGAATAAAATTATGGATGCTTACGCTGAGTATAACGGCTTAGTTCTATTTTTAATTATATTAATCAAGACAAAAAAAGTACAAATAGACACATAGAGGAGGCCTCTAATTATGATAAATTTAAATAGAAATCGCAGACAAGCTTTGAAAAATATTTTAACCGGAACTGCTCTAATGGGTACAGCAGGTTCGCTTTCTTCTTTCAAAATGAATACTAACTTTCAAGCCTTAAAAGGAAACATCAATCATTCTGTTTGTCGTTGGTGCTTTAATTCCCTAAGTATTGATGAGCTATGTAAATTGGCCAAGGAAATTGGTCTTCAGGGAATAGATCTGGTTGGACCAAAAGACTGGCCGGTTTTGCAAAAGTATGGCTTACAGTCTACGATGTGTAATGGAGCTGAAATAAGTTTAATTGAAGGCTGGAACAATAAAAAAAATCATACAGTTCTTATAAAAAATTATCGGGAAATGATTCCTAAGGTTGCAAAGGCAGGCTATAAGAATTTAATCTGCTTTAGCGGGAACAGAAATGGCATGGATGATGAAACTGGATTGAATAATTGTGCTGAAGGCTTAATGCAGATCATTGCTCTGGCTGAAGAGCATCATGTTACCCTAGTTATGGAATTATTGAATAGTAAAATTGATCACAAAGATTATCAATGTGATAAAACCAGTTGGGGGGTTAAACTCGCAAAAATGATAGATTCTGATAATTTCAAACTTTTGTATGATATTTATCATATGCAGATTGATGAGGGCGATGTGATTAGGACGATTAAAGAAAATCATCAATATATAGCACATTATCATACAGCAGGAGTGCCAGGCAGGAATGAGATCAATGATACGCAGGAATTAAATTATCCTGCAATCATGAAAGCTATTCAATCAACAGGTTTTAAGGGTTATGTAGCTCAAGAGTTTATTCCGCTACAAGCTGATAAAGCGGGTTCGCTCAGGGAAGCTGTACAGATTTGTGATGTTTAAAATTTAAGAATGACTAGAGAATAAAATAAAATATATGGCTGATAATATCTATGATGCAATAGTCATCGGTTCAGGAATTAGTGGTGGTTGGGCTGCTAAAGAGTTAACTGAAAAGGGACTGAAAACAATTATGCTTGAACGTGGTAGAAACATTGAGCATATTAAGGATTATGTAAGTGCAACGAAAAATCCTTGGGAGTTTCCTCATCGAGGCGGTCGTACGCAAGAGATGATTGGCAATTATCCGGTTTTAAAGAGAGACTACGCGCTAAATGAAAAAAACCTTGATTTTTGGGCTAATGAAAAAGATAGCCCCTATTCAGAGGTCAAACGTTTTGATTGGTACAGAGGCTACCAAGTTGGTGGACGCTCTTTGATGTGGGGGCGTCAGAGTTATCGATTAAGTGAGATGGATTTTGAGGCAAATGCTAAAGAGGGAATAGCCGTTGACTGGCCAATAAGGTATAAGGATCTTGAAAAATGGTACGGACATGTGGAGCGATTTGCTGGGATAAGTGGATCTAGAAACGGACTGCCGCAATTGCCTGACGGTGATTTTTTACCGCCTATGGAAATGAACGTGGTTGAAAAAGCAGTTGCTGCTCGTATCAAAGACCATTATAAAGAAAGTAGACATATGCTCATCGGTCGGGCAGCGAATCTTACCAAAGCTATTCAAGGCAGAACAAATTGCCAGTTTCGTAGTAAATGCTGGTTGGGTTGTCCTTTTGGAGGTTATTTCAGTACTCAGTCTTCAACACTTCCGGCAGCTGTTGCAACTGGAAATTTAACACTTCGGCCATTCTCAATTGTGACAAAAATCCTTTATGACAAGGACACTAAAAAGGCTACTGGAGTAGAGGTTCTGGATGCAGAAACCAACCAAACGTATGAATATTTTGCTAAAGTTATTTTTCTAAATGCCTCTACTTTAAATTCAACATGGGTTTTGATGAACTCAGCAACTGATGTTTGGGAAGGTGGACTAGGGAGTAGTAGTGGTGAATTAGGTCATAACCTCATGGATCATCACTTCCGATTAGGGGCATCCGGAAGGATGGAAGGGTTTGATGATAAATATGTTTACGGTCGTAGGCCGAATGGTATTTATATCCCTCGTTTCAGAAATCTGGGTAATGAAAAGCGCGATTATCTTCGTGGGTTTGGTTATCAGGGTGGCGCAAGCAGAGAAGGTTGGGGCCGTAATGTTGCAGAACTAAGCATTGGTGGCGACTTTAAGGATGCTTTATGCGAACCGGGAGGTTGGACAATGGGAATTACCGCTTTTGGTGAAACTCTTCCATACCACGAAAATAAAGTTACGCTAGATAAAACTAAGAAAGATAAATGGGGGCTTAATATCCTTTCAATTGATGCAGAGATTAAGCAGAATGAAATCAATATGAGGAAGGATATGATGGCAGATGGACAAGAAATGCTTGAGATGGCTGGTTTAAAGGATGTGAAAACATTCGATACTGGTTATACTCTTGGTATGGGAATCCATGAAATGGGTACCGCGCGCATGGGTCTGGATCCAAAAACATCAGTACTTAATAAGTTTAATCAGGTTTGGGATGCTACCAATGTATACGTTACAGACGGATCAGCTATGACCTCGGCAGCATGTCAAAATCCATCATTGACCTATATGGCAATGACTGCCCGTGCTGTTGATCATGCCTTTACCGAGTTGAAAAAAGGAACTATTTAATTCATGATTTTATGAACAGAAGAGAAGCAATATCACAGGTTAGCTGGATCCTGGGAGGTACAATTATAGGTTCAAGTATTTTTCTTGAGTATGGATGTAAATCAAGCCCTGAACAGAAATCATCATTTTTTGATCAAAAGACAATCGACCTGCTCAATGAGATAGGCGAAACCATTTTACCTCAAACTAGTACTCCTGGTGCTAAAGAGGCAAATGTTGGTCAATTTATGGATATCATGGTCAAGGATTGCTATACCAAGGAGCATCAGGGGATCTTTTTAGAGGGAATTAAATCTATCGATAGGGATTGTAAAACTAAAACTGGTAAACTATTTATGGATAGTAGTGCTCAGGAGCGAACAAGCTTCCTGACAGCGCTAGATACGCAGCAAAAAGCCTACATGGACACTAAGAAGGCAGAAGAGCCACCACATTATTTCAGAATGATGAAGGAGCTTACACTTCTTGGATTCTTTACTTCAGAAATAGGATCTACAAAAGCGCTCCGTTATGTGGAAACACCGGGTAGCTTTGATGGTGATGTACCTTATAAAAAAGGTGATCGTGCCTGGGCAAATGCATAAAAACTAATTGTTTAATATTCAATGAAAAACTTGTATGAAGAAAAAAACTAATTCAAGAAGAGATTTTGTTAAAACTGCTTCAATTGCAGCGGCCGGTTTTATGATTGTGCCACGCCATGTGTTGGGAGGTAAAGGATTTATTGCACCCAGTGATCGCCTGATTGTTGCCGGTGTTGGTGCAGGTGGAAAGGGTGAAAGTGATCTTTCAGGTTTTGTGAGTGGTGGCAAAGCTGATATCGGATATTTATGCGATGTTGACGACAGGCGCGCTGCAAAATCTATACAACGGTTCCCAAAAGCCAAGTATTATAAAGACTGGCGAGAGATGTTTGATAAGGAATCAAAAAACTTTGATGCGGTTTCTGTATCAACTCCAGATCATAACCATGCTATAGTTGCTCTTTCGGCCATGCAGTTGAAAAAGCATGTTTATGTTCAAAAACCTCTGACTCATGATATTTATGAGGCACGAATTTTAACAGAAGCGGCGGTCAGATATAAAGTTGTAACTCAAATGGGAAACCAGGGATCATCAAGTGATGGTTCCCGTAAACTAATGGAATGGTATAATGCTGGAATAATCGGTGATGTGCATACCGTCTATTGCTGGACTGACAGGCCAGTATGGCCACAGGGTGTTCCATGGCCATCTGTAAAAACCGATATTCCAAAGGAACTCGACTGGGATCTGTGGTTGGGAACAGCACCGCAAACAAATTATATCGATAAGCTTGTTCCATTTAACTGGCGCGGATGGTGGGATTATGGAACAGGTGCACTCGGCGATATGGGCTGCCACCTAGTTGACGCACCATTCAGAGTCTTAGGGTTAAATTATCCTACGGATGTAGAGTGCAGTGTTGGAAGTGTTTATGTTGATTCATTTAAACGTGGATATTTCCCTGAAAGTTGCCCTCCATCTTCTCATGTTATTATGAATTTTAATTCATCAAAACAGAATAATGCACCAGTAAGAATGCATTGGATGGATGGTGGAATTCAACCGGAGCGTCCACAGGAACTAGGTCCGGATGAAATTTTTGGTGATGGAGGTAATGGAGTATTATTTATTGGCACAAAAGGAAAAATGCTCTGTGATACCTATGGTAAAAATCCAAGGTTATTGCCGCTTTCTAAAAATGCCGAGGTTAATGTTCCTTCCACTATTCCATTGGTGCCTGGCCAGGAAGCCGGACATTATACGCAATGGGTAGATGCGGCCATTGCCGGATATGGAAAAATGGAAGTAAGTTCTGACTTCTCTGTTGCAGGGCCTCTAACTGAAGCCTTATTGATGGGGAACCTTGCCATCCGTGGTTTTGATATCAGAAAAGCCAATGCTTCTGGAAATGGGTTTACCTATCCTGGCAGGTATAAAAAACTGCTATGGGATGGACCAAACATGAAAATTACTAATTTTGATGAAGCGAACCAGTTTGTGAAAAGAGAGTACCGCTCTGGTTGGACATTAGGAATGTAGTTTAATTTGTATTTATTCTGCTGTTCAAATTAGCAGGAAGCAGTCCCATAAGATAGCTGATAATTATATTCATCCGATGATATACCCGGTTAAAAAGCCTGGCCATTCATCGGATGTTTAGTTTAAGCATTTTAGCGTTAAAATGCCGAGCTAAACAATTTCAATTCTAGGGGCCTTTTTAATTTTAAATCAGTATTGAGCCAAACTATTATCCCTGCATCAATAAATTACATCCTCTGATATCGCTATTATCATATCTTCCCAAAATTTCAAAGCTGCCATCATGAAAGGTTCGGCCAAGATCCTGAGTGGCTAAAAAAGAGCAGGAATTGATATTTGCTAGGTCAATAATATTGATGCCTCCTGTTTGCTCATGAGCTAATAAACTTAGTGGATCATTCGTATCCCGAGTAATGACCTTCATCCATGGAGGACACTGAAAGATGCCTCCGCCCTTTGAATAGGCCTGCGATAATAGTTCAGTCATTCCATATTCAGAATGTACCACGGGCACCCCAAATCCTTCGCAGAGTATTTGATGGAGCTCTGTTCTAAGTATTTCCTTTCTTTTGCCCTTCATTCCCCCGGTTTCCATGACAATTAGTTCAGGGAATTCAATGGAATGACTCTCTACAAAATCAAGCAATGCATAGGTAACACCTATAAGAAGAGTAGGTATTTTACGTTCCTTCAGCTCAGTAAGGGTATCTTGTAATGTTTGGTGATTGTATAAAAAATAGCCACTCTTTGACTGATTGCTAAGTCCAATAAAATCATTAACCATATAAATAAGCGAGGATCCCTCCCGTTCCTGATAGGATGGAAGTAGAGCCAGAATAGCATATTTGCTAATATCACCATAAAATAATTGGAATGCTTTTCTATAGCTTTCAATGTAAACTGAGATATCTTTTACCAGATGTTGACTTTGTGCCATTCCGCTTGTGCCAGAACTGCTGAAGATCTCATCAGCAACTGGTGAACCGCAGCTTATTTGCTGACTTTTAAAAAATTCGATTGGTAAATAGGGGATACTCTTATGATCTTTTACCAGGTCAAGCTTAATGCCAAGATTCGCAACAAACTGGCCATATACTTGGCAATGTTGTACCTGATAGTTAAAAACCTCAAGTAATATTGCTTCAAATTCCTGATCATCAGAAATAGAAAAAATACGATCGGTATCTATATAATGCACGCTCAAAGATACGAATCCTTTTTTAGGCTGTCGATTTTAGCTTATTTGAAATTAAGAATTCGGGAATACAAAGTTGAATTCTACTTTGAGATTTTAGATTTCAAATTTACATGTACCCTGCTTAAAAACACTATACTAATTTCTTTATTTCCATTGTTTATCCAATTGCATCTTTTGCAAAGAATCCTGCTAAGGCAGAAAATCCAGAAGCAAGGCCCCCAATTATTCCAGTTAGCAATAAAACGATTATCCAGTTCATTGAACTATCCGGAAAATTTAACATGGTGCCAACGCGGTTAGCTAAAATATTTTCATTTGGGATAGTATGAATTAAACCAGCCACAATCCAAACCAGAAAGATGGCAAAGAAGGCCGAACCAAAAGCATTTTTGCCAGATTTTGCTTTCCAAAATGCCAGTCCAAATGCAACTGGTGCAATGATCCACCAGGGTAAGAAGAGTTGTAAGATCAGGGATATTACTGCAATAAGTAGGAATAACATGATTTTTTATATTAAGCGTTTAATTGTAATTAAAATTTCTTTAATGGTATTGAATAAATTTAGTGATGAGCGAATTTCCAAGTAGCTATAATCCGGTCAGATTTTTCATTTTTTGCCTTTAGGAAAACCAATTCATTCAATTTTCCTTCTGACCAGGTGTCTACCATGTCATCGTAATAAAAACTTCCGGGATTCCCCGATTCTCCACCCGGGAAAACGCCATAGGCTTTAACATTTTTGCCCAGGGCAACGATCATTCTCCATGAAGGACCATTATTTTCGCTAACAGCATTCACTGAAGTTTTGGATCCACCATTATTTAAGAATTTAGATCCGAAACCAGCTATTTTAGCAAGATGCGGAACATTGGTATGCTTTAAATTGCCCCATGCCCAATCTATATTCATTGGGCCAAACTTCCGGTTTAAACTATCGACGGCAAATTTAAACGCGGCATTCACAACATCCGAACGGGTTTCTTTTTTAGCTGTTTTGATGTTGTCATACCATACGGCATCTGGTTCATTCAGAAGCATTTCTACATTTCTGTCGCGAGAGGGGAATCTCATAGGAGTTTTTGGATCTCCAAAATCATCCTGCCAAATTTGTATGGCCAAATTTTTATGCCATAGTTCAAATATACTGGCACCAATTTCATTGGCATTGAAAAACTTATTCCATTTACTCACGATATTAAATGCTTTGCGTTCGCTTACATTTAATTTCTCAGCATCTACCAGACTTATTAATGTTGGTATAATATTCTCGGCAAGAATGCTGTAATTGTCATTCTGTAAATTCTGAATACTGTCAATATTTGCCTGAGTCATTACAGAAAGTCGCTTATTTATTCTGTGCGATCGTTCATAACCTGCATACTCCCAGTTGATGTAATAAGGGTAACTGGGATCATTAGGAAATTGGTTTGCAGAACTTACAAAATTTCTTGAAGGATTTTTTACTGTGGGATTATGTTCTGCTGGAATTCTTCCTTGCCAGTCATTGGCCGGATCTGTTCCATCAAGCAAGAATTTGCCTTGACCACGCCATTTAAGTGGCAGATAACCATTTGGAGTAATGGCAATATCATTTTCGGCGCTAGCAAATATGAAATTTTGTGCAGGAGCTGAGTAATAAGTTAACGCCTTTCTGTAGTCAGTATAATTTTTTGCGCGATTAAGCATGAAAAATGTACGGGTATCATTTGAGCCATCATGAGCAATCCACCTGAGTGCATGTCCGGTGGGAATGTTATTGATCTTCGAAAAATTATCCGGACGCTGTTGGCTGGTATACACTACCGGGCCATGATGAGTGTAAAATACGGTATCAGTTAGTGTGCTGCCTCCATTAACTTTGATCGTTTCTATTCTGAGTTTTACGGCATTCCATTTATTGTTATACCAGTACTCCTTTTTTGATTCGTCCTTAAATTTAATAGTATACCAGTCTAAAACATCTGCGCCAACATTGGTAACTCCCCAGGCTATATCCTGATTAAATCCAATGATAATACCCGGGGCACCAGGAATGGAAACTCCACAGGAATTGATACCTGAAGAGGCTAATTGTATTTGATACCAAATAGAAGGCAAAGTGAGGTCAAGATGCGGGTCGTTTGCAAGAATTGGGAAACCACTAGCAGATTTTTGGCCGCTAACTGCCCAATTATTACTACCTATTCCTTCTTCTATTTCTTTTGTTTTTATGTTGAATGCAGTTTTATCTGATAAGTTAACTTTAGGGATTTCAGGGACTTTTATAGGGTCAAAGTCCCATTTGGTTCCAACAGGAATGATCGGGTCTTCTCTGAATGGATAATCAGGAAATAGATTTTTAGTTATTTCAGGACCATATTTATTCAGAATATTATTCATGTAAAATTCATTTGATCCACCTGCAAGGGTAGCAGACATTAATTTTAACAGGAGTGCTGAATTTATTGGTTGCCAATCTTCAGGGGCATAATTCAAAAGTTTAAATTCAAATGGATAATCACCAGGCTTAAGTGAGTGGATATACGCATTGATACCAGCAGTATACGCATCCATTGTTTCTTTGATCTCCGGATCACTCATTACGGCCTTTATCATATTTTCAGCACCGAAGGTCATTCCCATTCTTCGCTGATATCGGTCTAATTCAATTGCTTTAGGGCCAACAACCTCAGAAAGACGTCCGGATGCAAAACGGGTTTGAAAATCCATTTGCCACAATCTGTCTTTTGCAGTAATATAACCCTGGGCAAAATAGAGGTCATGATTATTATCAGCGAAAATATGTGGAACCATTTGGTCGTCGAATCGAATCTCAACACTACCCTTTAGGCCTTTAATATTAAGTTCCTTTTCCGGATTTTGTTGTTTGCCTTCAGCATTTTTCCAGAATCCTTGAAAAGGGTCGAGGAATTTGGCCAGAGGAGGTATATCACCAAATTTAGTATTCAAAACAATGGTTAATGCAAGTGCAAAAAGCCCGGTTATGACTGATTTTATTAGTTTCATAAAATTTAATAAGACTTAAATATCCTAAAAAATAATGTGTTTTTCAAAATATTGTTTGTTAGTCAATATTTTAGTCAAGAGTAAATTTCATGGTTTAGAGGTATTTAATACCATAATATTACTATGCATGCATAAATAAAATTAAAATCGTCTTGTTTCAATTAAAATATTGCATTAGTTTTATTAATTATTAAAAAAATAACCAAAAATAAAACCGAGAATTATGAATAAAACATTTACTCGTTTAGCCTGTATTTTATTAGTACTTATTGGCACTATGAACATGGGATTTGCTCAGAATACAAGCATATCTGGAAAAGTAACCGATAAATCAACAAATGAAACACTACCAGGCGTAGCCATCACAGTGAAGGGCAAAACAATTGGGACATCTACAAATTCTGAAGGTAGATTTAATCTAAGTATTTCAGAAAAAACACCTTTGACAATTGTAATCACTTATATTGGTTACAAGACCATTGAGCAAGAAATTTCTGGTTCAGTTTCTAATTTGGAGATCAAAATGGAATCTCAGTCTATCCTTGGTCAAGAAGTGGTGGTAGCCGCTTCACGTACTCCAGAGCGAATATTAGAATCGCCGGTATCCATTGAACGTTTTGGACTTGCAGCCATTCGTGAAACAGCCGCTGTATCATTTTATGATGCACTTAACAATTTGAAGGGTGTTGAAATGAGTGCTCAAAGTTTAACATTCAAATCTATTAATACTAGAGGTTTCAATGCAAATGGTAATACCAGATTTAATCAATACATAGACGGTATGGATAATCAGGCACCAGGCTTGAACTTTTCAGTCGGAAATATTATTGGTATGTCAGAGCTTGATCTTGACAATGTAGAATTATTGCCAGGTGCTTCATCTGCTTTATATGGTGCAGGTGGTATTAATGGTACTATGCTGATGAGTTCAAAAGATCCTTATACTACACAAGGTATTAGTGTCGCAATTAGAAGTGGGCTAAATCATGTGAGTGATCCATTGCAATCTGCAGCTCCTTTCAAAGAAGCAGGACTTAGGGTTGCAAAAGCATGGAATAAATTTGCCTTCAAAACCACACTCTCTTTTTTAGAGGCAGATGACTGGCAAGCAGCAAATTACTCTAATTTTGACCGCACTTCACGTACTGTGAAATCAGGCGACAGAAATTCTGATCCGAATTTTGATGGTGTAAACGTATATGGAGATGAAGTAAATTCAAATATGCGTAACGTAGCTAACTCAGTTCAATCAGCAACAAAGGCTGGAGTAGCAGCAGCAACAGGTGGAGCAATTCCAGATGTAATTGGAATGATCAATGCTTCCCTTCCTCCAAATGCCACACAAGCTCAGATCGGCGGATTTTTAGGTAATTTCCCAGCAGCCTTGAGGCCTACAATTCAAAATGTTTTACCTTTTAACTTTGGATTAAGAGCAGGATTAATACCTGATCAAATGGTATCTCGTACAGGGTATAATGAACAAAATTTGGTTGATTACAATGCCAAGTCAATAAAAACATCTACTTCATTACATTATAAATTAAGCAAAACCGTTCAGGCTGTTTTGCAAGCAAACTGGGGTACAGGTACCACCGTTTACACTGGTTCTGACCGTTATTCTATACGTAATTTCAGTATTGGACAATATAAACTTGAAGTGAAGGGACAAGACTTCATGGTACGTGGCTACACTACTCAGGAGCGTTCAGGAGATTCTTATATTTCTTCCATACTTGGTAGTTACATCAATGAAGCCTCGAAAGCAAGTACTGCCTGGTTTCCTCAATATGTTGGTAATTATGTAGGTGCTCGCGCTGCAGGTGCTCCTGATGCTCAGGCTCACAGTATGGCTCGTACAGCAGCAGATGTTGGAAGATTTCTACCTGGAAGTACCGAGTTTGAATCTGCGAAAAATACTATTATGAATACTAATATCAGTTCTGGTTTAGGAGCACGATTTAATGATAAATCAAACCTTTACCATTATGAGGGTATGTATAATTTCACTCGCGCTTTGAAAGAAGCTTTTGAACTTCAGGTTGGAGCTTCATACAGAAGATATGATTTGAATTCTGGAGGAACCATTTTTGATGACCTTAACCGTAAAATTGATATCGATGAATATGGTGCTTTTGTGCAAATGGGTAAAAAAGTGTCTGATGCATTTAAGTTGAGTTTCTCTGGACGTTATGATAAAAATCAAAATTTTGATGGTCGTTTTACTCCTAGAATTACAGGGGTTTATACAGTAGCGCCAAACAATAATATCAGAATGTCTTATCAAACAGGTTATCGTAACCCAACAACGCAGAATCAATTTATCGACCTTTCAGTTGGTGGTGGTTCAACACGTTTAATTGGTGGTTTGCCATCAAGTTTGGTGAAATATAATTTATATGGAAACAAACCATTTACTGATGTGAGTTACCGTAATTTCTTAGCTTCTGCATCAGCAGGTGCGGCAAATCCTGCTTTACTTAAAACGTATTCATTCACCGAAGGTGGAGTAAAGCCAGAGAGTGTAAAAGCTTATGAATTGGGTTATAAAGGTTTATTAGGCAGTAAAGTTTTGCTTGATGCTTACGGATATTATAACACCTATAGTAATTTCATTACCTCTGTAGAGGTATTCCAGCAAAGTGGAACTTCTTTTACAAAGTTTGGTGTTCCGGTTAATGCAGAGGGTAATGTATCTTCTTATGGTACTGCTCTTGGAATTGATTATTTGATGGGAAAATATAACCTGAACGGAAATATTTCTTACAATAATATCGGTGATATCCCTATTACTTATGTGAATGATTTTAATACTCCAAAAGTTCGTTATAATTTAGGAATCAGCAATCGTAACGTTGTTAAAAATGTGGGTATGAATGTTTCTTACCGCTGGCAAGATTCATTCTACTGGAATTCATCTTTTGCATCAGGCGCGGTTCCTTCATTCGGAACTGTTGATGCACAGGTTAATTTAAAAGTTCCATCTGTTAAGGGAATGATTAAGATCGGTGCTTCAGATATTTTTAATAAATATTATATAACCTCTTATGGAAATCCTGAGATGGGTGGTATGTACTATGTAGGATTTACCTTTAACCAATAATTTTAGAAAAATCATCTTATTTGAGATGAAAAGCTGATTTTTTAAATTTGTACAAATCCCGCTCCGGTTTACGGAGCGGGATTTGTTTTATTTACCTAGGGTATTTTCGCTACAATTTTATCCAGCATCTTCATTACGATAAGCGCATCAGTACCCGAACATGGATTTGGCCCCTTATCCAGAAAATAATTAACTACTTGTTCAATCATTGGCTGCTGAACATGTTGTAAATGCTCAAATGTAAGAGATTTAGTTTCTCCGTTCAGGCTAAGTTCACAGAAGTCGATGAAAACACCAAAGCGTAATACGCCTTTCGTTCCTTTAATCTCACAGAGGTCTACTTCATTTTCTTTTTTCACATCGAAATCCCATAGCCCTTTAAACAATACCTTGTTTTTGAAAACAATTTCAGCACTGACATAATCGTCGGCATGATAATTTTTGCTTTTGTTTAGTGCCTGACCAAATAGGGTAGTGGGTTCTCCAAAAAAGAAAAGCATCAAGTCAAGCTGATGGGGTGCAAGATCATGGAAAAGACCTCCACCAGAAATGGCAGGATTTACTCTCCATGTTTCAGCTAAACCAGGAGTAGGGCTCAATGCCATTTTCATGTCAATTGAAATTATTTCACCAAGTATTTTTTCATCAATGATTCGTTTAATTTCAATGAACTTAGGTTGTGCTCTGCGGTAATGGGCTACACTTAGTTTGCATTTAAATTTTTCAGCTGCCTCCTGCATTCTCTTGGATTCGATTGAGTTTAATGCCATTGGTTTCTCCACGTAAACTGGCTTTCCTGCCATGAATGCAGCCAATGTATAGGCTTCATGAGAATCTGGAGGTGTAGCAATATAAATAGCATTGACCTCGGCGTCTTGTATCAATGATTCAGCATCTGAATACCACTTTTTTACCTGGTGTCTGTTGGCGTAGTCTTTAGCCTTAAGCTTGTCGCGACGCATAACAGCTGCCAGATTGGAGTTTGGAACTTTATTGAATGCTGGTCCGCTTTTTACTTCATTCACGTTTCCGCAGCCAATGATTCCCCAGATTATTTTTTTCATTTTATGAATTTCACTTCGCTTGTTCATCCGAAAATAGAAATTATTATTCGTAAAAAACCCTGTTCCAAAATTGAAACAGGGTTCAGGTACTATAAAACGTTTTAACTATTTTTTTTAATTTACTGTTCCGATATGCTGAACAAGATCAATCAGTTTGTTTGAATAACCCCATTCATTATCATACCAGGCTACAACTTTTACGAAATGATCATTCAAAGCTATACCTGCTTTGGCATCAAAAATTGACGTACGTGCATCACCTAGAAAGTCAGTTGATACAACTTCATCTTCAGTATATCCTAAAATTCCTTTTAGTTCACCTTCTGATGCATCTTTCATGGCTTTTTTAATTTCTTCATAGGTTGCAGCTTTTTCCAAACGTACAGTAAGGTCAACTACTGAAACATCTGCAGTTGGAACACGAAAAGCCATTCCTGTAAGCCTCCCTTTTAACTGAGGAATAACAAGGGTAACAGCTTTTGCAGCACCAGTTGATGAAGGGATAATGTTCTGGTAAGCGCCTCTACCACCTCTCCAGTCTTTTGCTGAAGGTCCGTCAACTGTTTTTTGAGTGGCTGTTGCCGCATGAACAGTTGTCATTAATCCTTCTGCGATTCCAAATTTATCGTTTAATACTTTTGCGAGCGGAGCAAGGCAATTGGTAGTACATGATGCATTTGAAACAATTGTTTGATCTGCAGTCAGATCCTTATGATTTACACCCATCACAAATGTTGGGGTATCATCTTTAGCCGGTGCAGATAGAACCACTTTTTTAGCTCCGGCCTGAATATGCTTTTGAGCATCGGCCTGGGTTAGAAATAATCCGGTTGATTCAATGATCACTTCGGCACCAACTTCGTTCCATTTAAGGTTTGCTGGATCTCTTTCTGCAGACACACGAATAGTTTTTCCATTGACTACTAAATTTCCATTTTCAACTTCAACAGTTCCTTTGAACTTACCATGGGTTGAATCATATTTTAACATGTAGGCCATATAATCAGGTTCAACAAGATCGTTGATACCAACTACTTCAACTCCGTCTCTTTCAATTGCTGCTCTGAAAGCTAAACGTCCTATACGGCCAAAACCATTTATTCCTATTTTCATTTTTATTAATTTTTGTTAGAGTAATATTTTAACAGATTATATATGGGCTCTCTAATAATAGAGCTTATTTCTAAATTATTATTTTTCGCAGCTTCAATCAAATATTCCTGAAACCCCGCAGCTAACAAACCCAACATATGGATCTGGCAATTGGGATATTGCTTTTTTAATGGAATAATATAGGTTTTAAAATAAAGGTCAAAACCGTCTATTGTCAATTTTTTAATGAATGGATCAGCTTTATTTTCTATCAAATAGTCTGAAAAAGAGCTCAAAAATAATGCCGGTTGTTCTTGCCTGTATACTTTGTCGAGAATCTGTGTTCTGTCGAGGTCGTATTTTTTTTTGAATTTTTCAGCAAATTCAGGTGGCATAAGATCATTCAAATAGGATTTAAGCAGACGCCTTCCAAGCCAATTACCCGAACCTTCGTCTCCTAGAATGTATCCAAGTCCAAAGTTATTTTCACAGATTTTTTTACTATCGAAATAGGCCGCATTTGAGCCGCTTCCTAAAATGCCAATTATACCCTTTTCGTCGCCACATGCGGCAAGTGCAGCTGCTTTAAGGTCATGTTCTACAACAATTTTGCTAAAGCGGAAGAAACTCGCCAATGCATTCGTTACTATATCCTGACGCTCTTTAGAAGATGCTCCTGCTCCGAAAAAATATACCCAATTAATTTTTTCGGCATTGTTTATCAATTCAGCATTTTTATTGAGGAATTGGGTAATATGGCTTTCATCATTAAAAAAAGGATTTATTCCAGGAGTTTTAAACTCAGAAATTATTTTTCCTTTTTCTGCCAATTTCCAGTTAGCATTCCTTGATCCGCTATAAACTACCGCAATCATATATTAAATTGATAAAACACTCACCATCTCCATTAAATCATCTTCCAACTTAAAATGAGATGAATTTAATGCTACTTCTAGGGGGGTTAAAACAATTGAATTACCACGAAGCCCAATCATTTGACGGGTTTTACCATTGAGTAATTCTTTTACAGCTGCAAAACCTAATCTGCTGGCCAAAACTCTGTCAAAGCTGCTTGGACTACCCCCTCGCTGTAAATGCCCTAATATAGTGACTTTGATGTCGTAAAAATTAAATTTTTCTTTGACTTGTTCTGCAAGCTGATAGGCTCCCCCGCTTTTATCTCCTTCAGCAACAATCACAATGCTTGATGTTTTTTTATTTTTTGCATCTCCTGATAATTTGCTGATTAGTTCATCAACTCCGGTTGCTCGTTCTGGCAGAATTACGGCTTCAGCACCACCGGCAATTCCTGATCGTAAAGCAATACACCCTGAATCTCGTCCCATAACCTCAATAAAAAATAAGCGATTATGTGATGCTGCAGTATCTCTGATCTTATCAATTGCATCAATTACTGTGTTCGTTGCCGTATCGTACCCAATAGTAAAATCTGAACCGTTAAGGTCATTATCTATAGTACCTGGAATACAAATGGTTGGAATATTGAAACGATTGGAAAGTCGGTCGGCACCTCTGGCAGTACCATCTCCTCCTATCGGAATAAGCGCATCGATTCCATATTCTTTTAAATTAGTATACGCTTTTTTTGTGCCTTCATCAGTCTTGAATTCAAGGCATCTTGCTGTTTTGAGAATGGTTCCACCTAAATGGATAATGTTTCCTACTGAACGTGCATCCATATCCCAGAAATCTCTTTCCAGCATTCCTTGATAGCCTCTGCGAATCCCAACTACCTCAATTCCGTAAAACACTGCTGTTCTTACCACTGCCCTGATGCAGGCATTCATTCCTGGAGCATCCCCACCTGAAGTAAAAACTCCTATTTTTTTTATTGCTGACAAACTTATGTTCAATAGTTTAATGCAAATATAGTGTGTATATTCTACACTAAGTAATTTTTAAATATTTTTTAGCTCAGTCATCACTAAACCTCATATATTTAGTTTTTAATAAAAAAAATTTGGAAACGCTACTCCCTAAGTTCGACTCTGTATTTTCAATTGATTGTGTAATTTTTGGCTTCGATGATGGCGAGTTAAAGATCCTACTGATTGAACGTAATGAAGAGCCTTTTAAAGATTGGTGGGCATTGCCAGGGTATATTGTTGAACAAGATGAAAGTATTGATCATGCCGCTGAGCGAATATTATATGAATTGACCGGACTAAGAGATATTTATATGGATCAATTTTACACTTTTGGCGACGTAAACAGGCATCCTCAGGGAAGAGTTATTACAGTAGCTTATTATGCTATGATCAGGTTGAACGGCAATAAAGAGCTAAAGCCGGTTAGCAATTATGTTTCAAAAGCTGTTTGGACATCTGTTAACGATCTGCCTCAATTAGCATTCGATCATGAAAAGATCTTTACACGTGGTTTTGAAAAAATAAGAAATAAGATCAGTTATCAACCCATCGCCTTTGAATTACTTCCTGAGAAATTTACACTTACTCAATTACAGCAATTGTATGAAGTGATTCTTAATAAGAAACTTGATAAAAGAAATTTCCGAAAAAAAATGTTGAATTATGGCATTTTGAAAGAGCTTGATGAAAAGCAAAAAGGCGTTTCTTACCGTGCTGCAAAATTGTATAAATTCGATAAGAGAAAATACTCCAAATTATTTCAGAAAGAGCTTACGTTTGGGAAGTGATTGCCAATCATGGGGCAATCGCAGTGGATCATACCGTAATTATTGTGTATTCTTAATCCGGTTATTCATTAGTTTAAACCAAAGAGGTGGAATTAGAGCAGGTAATAACATACTTGCATATCCTCCGGGAAGAACCGGACTAGCAGGATAGGAAATCAATTTGTTAAATGGTTTTGCTGCATGAAAATGGTGGTCTGAATGACGGCTCAGATCGATCAGGAAAAATCGACTGATGAGCTTATTGCTTTGCCATGAATGCATCTCATTCACCCGTTCATTATTATTCCTACTCAAGCCATAATGTTCAATATAATTGGTGTATTCAAGTAATAGATTGGCAAAAAATGCCTGAGCTATCAGTGCAATACAAACAGTCCAACCAGCCAGTATTCCGATACAGATTAAAACAGTTATATATCCTATCAGACAGCTTAACATATAATTATTCATACCCAAAGCTGATTTTCCATTAGCAAGGCAACGTTGTTTTTCAAGTTGAAAGGATTGTTTGATTTGACCTACAATAGAACGAATCAAATAGTGATAATAGTTTTCAGCAAATTTTGCAGTTACAGGATCGGAGTCTGTTCCCACATATTTATGATGAATTTTGAGGTGATGGATATAAAAATAGGGATTGAATACGGTGAAAAGCAGAAATCTTCCTGCAAAATTCCAGATTTTATTTTTTCTGTGAATGAGTTCATGGGCTACCACTATGGCTAAAGTGCCTGAGGATGCACCCGTAGACAGTGCTGCGGCTATGATCCAGTACTCTTTTATGGTACCGGTATAGACCCCGTAAATTAAGCTAAGTATGGATAGAAATTGTGCAAAAACAGAAAGGAACATCAGAATTTCAGGGAGTTCATCTTCCACTACATCATCATTCGTTTGGTCTTCGGGAAGCATGATTTCTGCAATTCCCAATACAACAAAAGTAAAGATGAAATTCAATAAACTGAACCAGCCACCATTTATGTTTCCATAAATAACCAATAGTACCGGAATTAAATTGAGGAAATACTTATAGTTTCTGAATGATCCCTTTTTAGCTATGATTTCTGAATTCATTATTTTCTTGTTGCTATTCAATCAATTTTTATTTTTTTTTTCTTTCCTGAAAAGAGGATCATGATC
>CANKAT010000058.1 GCA_947479815.1 Sphingobacteriaceae bacterium | reverse complement strand
CATTTGCCTGATCGAGGTTAGAGCCACGGTAATACTGATAATCATCAGAAGATGGATCACTTTCCAAAAATGAGCCCACTTGTGGGTTTACACTTGCTTTTACTTGATTTAGAAATGAGCTGAACTGCTGGCGTTCATCTACAGAGCTCAAACCATCGAGTCCTACATCTTGAAATTGCCTGGATGTAGGGTTATTGTCAAAAGCCTGAATAACCGGCTGAAGTTTTGGAACTCTTCCCCAGGTTGTTGGGTCTGTTTTTGCCGTACTACCATCTGCTGGTAATCCATTTTCCAGACTTTTTCTTCCATCCTTTAAAATATCCTCAGTGATATTTCCCAGGTTAAAATATAGGTCACCACCCCTACTAGTCTTGTTATAAATAAAAGGATCAAGCATCCACAATTCAATGAATTCAATGTTCAGCGCTTCAAAATCATTCGTTTCCAACTTCCTGAAAATTCCACCCCATCTGCTTCTTGGATTAGCCAGACTTCCATTTTGAGTTAATCCCGTTGTAGTAAAATTATATGGCCCCCTAACAGTAGGATAATAGGCAAGATCAAAGGTTGGCAAAATTATAGCCTGCCCGGTATTGGATTCCTTAAAAGGAAAAACCTCTCGTTCAAAAACCTGTCGTACATAATGGTTTGATAACTCATTTTTATCTCTGCGGATATTATCAGGAGTAAGCGAATTACCGGTAATAAAAAAAATGGGGTCAATATTGTAAAAGGCTAATCGCGCCCTATTATAACCATAAGCCAAGTCATTATTAAGTCTAGATTCAGGAAATTGCTGTGGTGTCCCTGATATCTGCCATGAGATGGCACTTTTAATATCAATTAAAGTTCTGCTGGCCTCAAAATCATCCAGATAACTTGCTCCATTCCTACTTCCTGCAAAGTTTAATGCTCTTGGGTGTCCGGGAACAAGCTGTGCATATTCACCTGAAAAGGTGATGCTCGATGCCTCTTTGGTATTAATGAATGGGATTTTATCGACCATTCGGGTAAGCCATCTAGAAGGGGAACTGTAATTGACATCAAGCCCCCAAATAGTATTGGAAATAGCTTCCTCACCGATATTCACTTTTTGTGTAAGTGGTTTTTCGGTAAGATTCATGAAAGTACCCCCCAAATTAAGCTTATTATTTACCCTGTAGTCAAACCTTGAACCGGTGAGTGATCTTTGCTGCAGACCAAAGAGTTCATTATTCTCCATTTTGATCCTGATTTGTTGCCCAGAATTTAATAAGGCCTGATTTAAGATTCTAACCAAACCTATATTGTAATCAACCGTAAAATCTACGCCCTCTTGCAAAGGCAAAGTGCCGGCAATTACCTGAACAGACCCTGGCGGGATATTAATAGCATTTAACTGAAATTCAGAACCGCCCTGCGACTGATATGTACCTCTGATCTGGTATCTATTTAGCTTTGCAAACAATTGCTGCGCTATAACTTTGGTAGAATCATATAGCGGCTGATAAACATATTTGTTGATCAGATTTCTCTCTGTTACCGGATCAAATCGTTTTGCCAGGTCTGCCCCAAAGGGTTCAACCAATGGGAAAGTGATACGGCCATTCAGCGGATCGATGGTTATCCCCTCCAGAAAATCAAAATAACCATCAGGCTTTCTATCATTCTGCTGGTTCAAATTATCCAGATTAGTCATCTGGATCCACAATTTTCCCTTTGTATTCTTCCCTTCGGCCATCTGAGGTTTTTCAATACCAGTTTCCTCATCAAGCCTAAAAATATTCAATCTGAAGTCGTTACGGCTTACTTGATAGGCCCCCAAAGTGTAAATATTCTTCATCATCAAGTCCCAGGTAGGTAAGCTGGTTTTGAGTGTTTCATTCTTCAAAAGCTTCACATATAGCACTTCAGGGGTTGAGTTATTGACAGGAACATCGGTTGAAAACTCTCCAACCTGATATTCTACACCATTAATAGTATATCGAAAAGCAACAGCCAGTACTTCATCAGCATTCAGGGCTGTATTCAAAGAAATATAGCCAAGACGGGGATTCAATATATATTCTTTGTCAGTAAGGTTACGGGCAAAAGTTAGCTTGGCAAAGTTATCCGTTCCTCCACCACCTGGCTGAAAAAATGTATTCGCATTATTGGAGTTGGAGAGCCTAGCACCCGGTGGCAAAACCTGCAATAAATTATTCGATTGCTGGGCAAAACCAGGACCTGTAAAGCCGGCAGGATAAACCGAGAAGCCTGCACCTCCCTGAACCTGGTTGGTATTGTAGACCCTGTTCTCTCCTAAATCAAGCAATGCCAGAACATCTCTTGAATTGGCTGAAGTATTTGCCCGGTTCGTTACCCAAACTTCGAGTTTTGTAATATTAACATTCGAACTATTGAGCGGGATATTCTCTAATGCTTTACTGTAATTATTTCTGAAATACTGAGCCAGGAAATAATGCTTATTGGTTTCATAATTATCTGCAGAGATAGTAAATTCATTCTGTTGCGAACCGTTTGTGATCGTTATTTCGCGCTGCTGCGATTTCTGCTGAGAAAAAATACTGGTTACATTTAAACGGCCAAACTGCAGCTGAGTCTTTAATCCAAATAAAGCCTGACTACCCGTTATAAGCGATGAACTTAAAGGAAGACTCACATTACCCGCCTCTATTTTCCGGATGATCTCATCATCTTTACCCGTATAATCTAGCTTAACCTGGTTTTCAAAATCAAACTGAGCTTCGGTATTATAGTTGGTGGTGATCTTCATCTTCTCACCAATCTGACCGATAACATTCATCTGTATCCGCTGGTCAAAGTCGAAATTACCTTGCTTACGCTGACGCTCATTGAATAATGGATTCTCATTGCGACTTAAACGGCCTGAAAAGGTAAGATCTGCAGATCCCTGCGGTCTTATTTCAATGGTATTTCCGCCAAATATACGTTCAAAAGATTTACTGTTTATTTTTACTGGAGGTATGAAACCGGGCTCACGGGCCTCAGAAAGTGGCAGATCTGCGAGCTCACGCCAATAATTACGTTTGATAAGCTCATTCTCGTATTTCTGATATTCTTCGATACTGAGGTATTGAGGAGCTCTGTACAAACGATCACCTATTTTTTCACGAATGATATATCTTTTTGATATAGGATCGAATTCTACACTGCGCTGAATATTGGAAGGATTGGGAAGAACTATTCCAGCCTGCTTTTTTAACTGCAGCGTTTTGGAATCTTGAAAAGGATAAACAAGTTTTGAGGTATCCTTTTTAGCAGCGGTATTTTGAGCAATAGCCTGTCCTCCAAAAAATAGAATGAAGAAAAAAATAAAACTCTTCAGACAAAAAGTAGCTGCAATCTTCAATTTTTAGACAATATTGATGGTAATTATAAACTTTTTAGAGCAATTTTTATTAATTGCTCTACTGATAAATTTTCAGATCCGGTTTTTATAGCCGTATCCAATGATTTCTCAGCAACATTTTTTGCAAATCCTAACATCACTAGCGCCGATAATGCCTCTTCCTTAGCTGTATTATGACTAGGCATATTGATCAACGAATCAGGACCCTCCTTCTTCAGTTTATCTTGTAATTCAAGAATCATTCGCTGAGCAGATTTAGGGCCAATACCCTTTATTCTCTGAATCAGCGGAACATCTCCCTGAACAATAGCAGTTTGTATCTCTGAAGGTGTTATAGAAGATAAGATCATCCTTCCGGTATTCGGGCCAATACCCGAAACTGAAATAAGATGTAGAAACAAACGTCGTTCACCTTCCTCATAAAAGCCATATAAGGTATGTCCATCTTCTTTTACATGAAGCCAGGTATAGAGTTTACATCGCTCCGTATCCTGTATGGCTCCATAGGTATTGAGTGATATATTTATTTGAAATCCTATCCCACCCGCATCAATCACAACATAAGTTGGACATTTGAATGCGAGTTTACCATCTATATATGCATACATATCAATTAACGGCTAATATTTATTTACATTATGTTCAAACTAAAGAACTTTATTTTACATTCAGTACCCGCCTGAAAATACTTTTAACACGTGTTACAACCGGCGAATTCTGCTCCTCTTTCGTTTGGGCATCAACTACTGCAATGGTAACCATATTTACAATTTCACGAACTGAACTTCCTAGCTGCAAGATATGCACTGGCTTATTCAATCCCAAAAGGATTGGACCTACGGCCTCGGCACCTCCTAATTCCTGTAATAACTTGTATGCTATATTACCAGATTCCAAGTTAGGGAAAATTAGAACATTGGCAGGAGCTCCAACCAAACTGCTGAACGGGTAATTATCTTTCAACAGGTCTGGGTTCATTGCAAAATTAGCTTGCATCTCGCCATCTACAATAATATCCTTGTGTTTTTCATGGAGTATTTGTACCGCCTGACGAACTTTTTGAGGCACTATGCCGTCATTTGATCCAAAATTGGAATAAGACAACATCGCTATTCTTGGCTGCACATTAAATTGTTTCACAGAATGATCAAGCAGGATTGTAATATCAACTAGCTCATCAACTGTTGGATTTTCATTGACAGTAGTATCTCCAAAAAATACAGGTCCATTTTTTGTCAGCATCATATACATCCCTGCAACCCGGTTTACTCCTTCTTCAATTCCTATTACCTGAAGTGCAGGCTTAATAGTTGAACCGTATTCTTTTGTTAATCCGGAGATCAAGGCATCTGCCTCACCAAACTGCACCATTGCTGCTCCAAAATAGTTGCGATCTCTCATCAACTTTTTAGACTCAAATAAAGTCACACCCCGTCTCTGACGTTTCTTGTATAACAATTCGGCGTACTTATTACAGGTATTTAAATCCTCCAAAGGATTGATAATCAATACTCCTTCAAGCTCAAGCTCGTTTTCAAGCATGATTTGGCTTATCTTTTCTTTATCCCCAAGCAAAATTGGAATAGCAATGCCTTCATCACGCACAATTTGCGCTGCTTTTAATATTTTATAATTATCTGCCTCAGCAAAAACAACGCGCTTAGGTGATGACTTCGCTTTATTGGTAATTGTACGCAATAATTTATCATCCAAACCAAGCCTTGTTTTTAATTCCTCATGATAGGCATCCCAATCAGTAATGTGTTTACGGGCAATCCCCGATTCCATAGCAGCCTTGGCAACAGCCGGCGAAACAGAGGTGATCAGGCGAAGGTCTATTGGCTTAGGAATGATGTAATCCTTCCCAAATTTGAGGTTTTTAGAATTATAAGCCAGATTTACAGCCTCAGGAACAGTCTTTTTTGCAAGTTCAGCAATAGCAATTACTGCAGCCTTTTTCATTTCCTCATTAATACCAGTTGCCCTTACATCAAGAGCTCCCCTAAAGATATACGGAAAACCAAGAACGTTATTTACCTGATTGGGATAATCAGACCGTCCTGTAGCCATAATAATATCCTTTCTAGTTTTAATCGCAAGATCGTAGGCAATTTCCGGGTCTGGATTAGCCATTGCAAAAACGATGGGATTTTTAGCCATTGTTTTAAGCATATCTGCAGTCAATACATCAGGAGATGATAATCCAATGAAAACATCTGAATCTTTTACTGCCTCAGCAAGTGTGTTGATCTTACGGATAGTAGCAAATTCGGCTTTGGTACCTTCCAGATTATCGCGATCAGTACGGATAACCCCCGAGCGGTCAAGCATGACAATATTTTCTTTTCTAGCACCTAGACTTACATAAAGCCTTGTACATGAAATTGCTGCAGCACCCGCACCATTGACTACAATCTTAACTTTATCCAGCTTTTTCTTTTGAATCTCACAAGCATTGATCAATGCAGCAGCAGAAATAATTGCTGTACCATGTTGATCGTCATGCATCACAGGTATTGACATGCACTCTTTTAAGCGGCGCTCAATTTCAAAACACTCTGGTGCCTTGATATCTTCTAGATTTATTCCACCAAATGTAGGTTCTAATGCCTTTACAATCATGACAAATTCATCGATGTTCTGGGTATCCAGCTCAAGGTCAAATACATCAATGTCGGCAAATATTTTAAATAACAAACCTTTACCTTCCATAACAGGCTTACCAGCCTCAGGGCCAATGTCGCCAAGGCCCAATACAGCTGAGCCATTGCTAATTACAGCCACAAGATTGCCTTTGGCCGTATATTTATACACATCTTCTTTATTTTCTGCGATCCGCAGACAAGGTTCAGCTACTCCTGGCGAATAAGCTAGAGATAGATCGCGTTGAGAGTTTGTTGGCTTAGTGGGTACAACCTGTATTTTCCCAGGACGCCCCTGTGAATGATAATCAAGAGCGTCTTGTTTACGATTAGTCTTACTCATTAAATTGGAAATTGGTTAGTTGGGCAAAATTACGATTCTTTTCGTAACGGCTGTCATAACATTGACTCTATCGTATGAATCTTTCCAAGATTAGCCTTTACTTATTTTAAGGCGCATTCCCGGAATTATCGCTGAATTAGTTAAACCATTCAGAGCTTTGATTTTTGCAACTGTCACACCCTTGAATTTTTCAGAAATTTTGGAAAGGGTATCACCTACTTTTACCCTATAATGAATATAGGAGTTTTCCATTTGAACAGGATCTGTTTTTTTAGTGGGGCTCAAATAAATAGTTTGTCCGGGAACAATAGAATTGTTCTTCAAATTATTCCAAACTTTCAAATTCTGAACTTCTACACCATAGCGATTAGCAATACTATTCAGATTTTCGCCAGACTTAACTTTATGTACAATTGCCTGGGCTACAGGCTCTTTTAAACCCGACACCACTGGAACCGGCATTACTTCATCCGCTTTCCCATTAAAGAGGTCATACAAAGATGAATACGCTAAATTTGTTACTGATGGGATAACCAGTGGCATTGGAATCAGTGTGGTTCCATTAATAATCTGTTTTTTATACGATGGATTCAGGATCAGCAACTCATTGACATCCAATTCTGCAGCCTTCGCAATGCTGCTTATCGATATTTTTCTATTAACTGGTATGATATCTGTATGAGTATTAATGCCTGCTGGCTTAACTGCTATCTCATGAATTTTATGATATTTCATTGCATAAACCGTAGCAATGAATGCAGGCACATAATTTTGAGTCTGAACAGGAAGAAAAGGTCTGACCTTCCAAAAATCTGCTACTCCGCCAGATTTGGCAATAGCTCTAGTCACAGCACCTGTTCCGCAATTATAGGCAGCGATGGCCAGTAGCCAGTCGCCAATACTTTTATAAGCATCCTGCAAATAATGGGCAGCAGCAAGACTAGCTTTTTGAGGATCCTTGCGTTCATCCGTGTAGGTATCCATGTTCAGCCCATAACCTTTTGCTGTGGTATACATAAATTGCCATGGCCCAACTGCACCTGATCTGGAAACAGCATTGGGGTTGAGTGAAGATTCAATAACTGTTATATATTTCAGTTCATCAGGAAGACCAATTTCTTTCAATACTTTTTCAATGATAGGGAAATAGTATTCAGACAAGCCAAGCATTTTACCAATGTGCTCTTTCCTGTTGATATAGGTATCAATATACTTTTGAACGTAGCTATTATAAGAAAGGTCAACATCCTTCTTTATTGAGTCTAGACGGTTTTTATAGATGCCATTTTGAAAGGAGATTAGTGAATTATCTAAGAAAACAAGCTTAGGAAGAGTATCCTGCACTATTTTGAGAAGTTTAACCTCTGAATGATTGATCACTAATGAATGGACAGCCTTTTTATCCGATGCATTTGCAAAAGCGCATTGGATCAGTATAAAAAAAATGAAGTAGGCTATCGTTTTATTCATATTTATGAATTTAGATGTGTTATTCTACAGCTGATTAAAAAATATAGATTAAAATTTGCATCGATTCAATCGGATTCAATCAGTTTGCAGTATATTTTTGAAAAATTCAACAAATTGCTCTCACCAAAGCGCTTGCCTAAAAACTGCATCCCTAACGGCAATCCATTTTTGTTATTGCCTGCGGGTAAAGAAATCGCAGGAATTCCTGCAAGTGAAGCTTGAACCGTAAAAATATCAGCCAAATAATTAACTACAGGATCATCGCTTTTTTCACCAATGGTAAAAGCCGGGGTTGGTGCAGTTGGCAACATGATTAAGTCATAACTATTTAAAATATCGTTGGTTTTATCGCGTATCAGTCTGCGTACTTTCTGTGCCTTAGCATAGTAGGCATCATAATATCCTGCACTTAACACAAAAGTGCCTAGTATAATCCTGCGCTTAACTTCAGGCCCAAATCCTTCTGATCGTGAAGTTTTATAAGTCGATTCCAAATCAGTAGCTCGATTGCTTCGATATCCATAATGCACTCCATCATAGCGAGCCAAATTTGAAGAAGCCTCTGCCATGGTTAAGATGTAGTAAGTAGGAACAACATACTCCAATAATTCAAAAGAGACTGGCTCAACAACATGACCTGCATCTTTAAGAATGGCAATACTTTTTTCAAAAGCCTGCTTGACTTCGGGATCAAGACCTTCTGAAAGCAAGGCCTCTGATAAGTAGGCTATTTTTAACTTTTTATTCGAATTAATTTCTGAAGAATAGGTAGGCACTACTTTCGAAGAGGCTGTGCTATCATACTCATCGGGACCGGAAATAATTTCCAGCAAAATAGCCGCATCTTCAACACAATTGGTAATAGGTCCAACCTGATCAAAAGAAGAGGCATATGAAATTATTCCATGACGTGAAACCCTGCCATAAGTTGGCTTAAGCCCAATAACCCCGCAAAATGCTGCAGGCTGACGTACAGAACCACCTGTATCGGTGCCTAAAGCTGCCAGACAAAGCCCTGCCTGAACGGCCACTGCTGAACCACCAGATGAGCCTCCAGAAACTTTACTTAGATCGGCATTGTTTTTTACCGGTCCATAATAAGACGATTCATTGGATGCTCCCATAGCAAATTCATCACAATTCAACCGCCCAATGATAATGGCATCCTCAGCAAGAAGTCGCTCTACTACTGTGGCAGAAAAAGGAGAAACATAATTTTCAAGAATCTTGGAAGAGGCAGAAACCTGATGATCCTGGTAACAGATATTATCTTTGATACCAATGACCATTCCTGCCAGTTTACCAGCAGTGCCTGCATTTATCTTTTCCTGTACCAGAATTGCCTGATTACGTGCTTCATCAGCAAATACTTCCACAAAAGCATTCAACTCCTGTTTTTCAGAAATACGGCTTAAGTAATAATCAACCAGAACAGGTACTGTAAATTTCTGGTCCTGCTTTGATAATGCAGACTGAATATTGGAAAGAGAAGAAATACCTTCCATGCCTTGAATCATGTAAAATTAGAAATTTAACCGTTAGTGAAGACGGTCTCTGATTATTGAGGAAATCACCTAATTGTATGCCAGCCAGGGTTGGCTCTATCGTAATTAAAGAATCCCAAAAGGCAAAATAAAAAAAATGATCTTTTTGACTGCCAATAGGATTGACAGAACATAAAGATCATTTTAAATATAAAATTATTTAACGTCCTGATCTTTTGTTGTAGCAGAAGGTGCATCACCCTCGCCATTTTGAGCAGTCTTAAATTCCTTGATACCTTTGCCCAATCCGCGCATCAGTTCTGGAATTTTTTTGCCACCAAACATTAAAAGGACAACCACTACGATTAAGATCACTTCCGTAGCTCCAAGTCCAGCAAATAATAAAATTGAGTTTAGCATAATAATTTATTTAATGTGCAATTTTTGTGTTCTCAAACCCAGCTTCATCGGGATTTACATATCCTCCAGAAACTTCTTCATTTGAATTAGTATCTGTAACTGTTGTATTCGTTTCAGCAAGAGGTGCATCCATATCTGGATAAGTACCGTCTACATGAGCAGAATATTCATTCTGTGTATCTGAATAATTGTTTTCCGGGCTGTGATAAGTATTCTCCGGAGTTGTAGCTGCTGCCTTTTCAAGATCTGCAGCTTCGGTTACGGTATTAATATTATTATGAATCTCTCTTTTGATACCATCCGAAGCATCTTTAAATTCCCTCAATCCCTTTCCAAGTCCACGGGCAAGTTCTGGCAATTTCTTACCTCCAAATAAAAGTAAAACCACAACGAATATCAAGATCATCTCCGGACCACCGATATTCATAAATAACAATATTGAATTATTCATATAACAAAGATCAATATACAAATATAGGCATTTTAAACACCTTAAAATTAAAAATTAATTTGCAAGCCAGCTTGAAGGATTCAATGGAGTTGCCCCTTTCCTTAATTCAAAATGCACTTCCGTTGTCCCATCAATAGGATCAGTGATCACTACACCTATATTCTGCTTCAATGAAACTTTCTGTCCTCTTGATACATTAACACTCTTTAAATTTGAATAAACCGTAAAATATTCACCATGCCTAATCAAAATTGCATACGATCCTGAAATGTTTTGTACAGCCGCAACCTCACCTGCAAATACTGCACGAACCTGTGATCCTGCTGCAGTTTTTATATCCACTCCATTGTTTTCTGTAGTCACATTTCGACCAATAGTATGATTCCCGAAATCTTCTATAACCATTCCATTGCTTACCGGCCATGGCAAACTCCCTCTGCTGCCTAAGAAATCTGAAGACAATTTAGCCGATTCAGGAGTGGCTGCCAAAATGCTTGAACCACTTGCAACCGGCTTTGCATCAGGCACTTCTCTGTTTTCTGCTTTAGCCTTTGCAATTGCAGCTCTAGCCTCAGCTTCAGCTCGTTTCCGTGCTTCTTCTATTTCTTTGTTGATTGCATTTTGAATGGCTCTATTCAGCCTTGCAGACTCCCTTTGCTTTTGGGTGAGTTCCTGTTTTAATTGCTTTTCCTGACTATTCAGACTATTTAGAACTTTTGATTTACTATTCTTCTGAATACCCAGAGTTCTTCTTTCCTTCTGCTGATCTGAAAGCAAATTCCTTTTTTCCTGCTTATTACGGTCGAGCTCCACAATTCTAACATTTAATTGCTTTTGAGTACCCTCAATATAGCTGGCCTGTTTTTTTCGATACGCGCTAAACTCTTGCAAATATTTTAAACGCTTGTATGACTGATTAAAATTTTCTGCCGCGAAGATAAACATGAGCTTACTATAGGAGCTTTGATTGCGGAAAGCAAATAAAACCATTGCCGCATATTCCTTTTTCAGCTTATTTAATTGTGATTGTAGTGTTCTGACCGTATTGGTATTATCAGAGATCTGATTATCAAGTAACTTTACTTCAGAATTAATCACATTGATTTTTTTTTCCCGCAAACGTATCTGAGCATTTAAGGCTCTGATCTCCTTGAGTGATAAATTCTTATTATTTGCCGTTTGATTCAAACTCCGATTAAGCGATTCTATTTCCCGGGTCAACGCTTCCTTCTGCCTTCTAAGATCAGAACTACTCTGACCAAAAGCTTCAAAAGCAAGGCAAAATATGAACAGGAAAAAGAGGTGCTTTAATATCTTCATTCAAACAAATATATTTAATTTTTAATCAAAAACCGCTCTGGAACCCTAAATGGAAGGTCAACATTGCCATCCATGTCAATTTTTAAATAGTTAAGGTCAAGACTAATTGCTTTGTTCTTTGCCTTTGAATTCATGATCACCGAATGAGGAATCAACTGTTGGTTGATCGATAAGAAATTACTATAATTAACAAGAAGCTCCTGCCCTGCAGTAGCATCGCTCAACTGATTAAATAATACCTTATTCTGCTGATCAACAGTTAAATTATAGATCATGGAAGCCAAAACTGTGGTAAGTTGGGTATTATCTCCTACATTTTTCAGTTGCGTAGACTCGCTAATAAATTCTGACATCGCATTTCCGAGCAATACGGACTGAAGTGTCTGGAAAGTTATTCGCTCATTCGTAAATTCATAAATATAACTGAATGGCTTTTTAAGATAAATATTGTCCATCCTATTCAAAACCTTAACACTATCTGCAGTGATCAATGCGCGTGCTACCTCCAAACCTGCCACAGCAGTTACAGACACCCAGATGGCTTCATTATTCCTAATCCGGATATTCATATTCACATCATTGCTCTTGTTATTGATGTTCAGATCAGCTTTGGCTTTGATCGATAAGGTTTTAAAAACCGTGTTCATTCCATTTACTGCATCCAATTTAACCTTTTGAGTGAGGTCAGGCGATGGTGGCATCAATTCCATAACTTTAGGAATCTCGGAAGCAGGCAAAAGCTCTTTTTTAGCCTTACAGCCTGCAAAAAAGACTACGATTGCAAGCAAACCAATTATTTTAGTCAATATATTTTTTCTCATTGATCTTTTTTTCCAATTTATCAGAGCCTGAACCCTGCGCTTTAGCACTTTTCCACTGCTCTAGAGCTTTATCTTTTTCACCAAGAAGATACAAAATATCTCCATAATGTTCCTGTTGAGTGGCATTATTTGAGGTCTTACCCTGCAATGATTTTTCTATCCATTTTTTAGCATCTGCATATTTCTTCAACCGAAAGAGGATCCATGCATACGTATCTTCAGATGATGCATTATCCGGATCAACCTCTAATGACCTCTTCGACATTTTTTCTGCTTCTTCAAGGTTCTCTCCTCTTAACGATAAATAGTATGCATAATTATTCAGCACATATGAATTACTCGGATCAAGCTCTAGCGCTTTAGTGTAAGCCTGGTCAGATTCCTTAAATTTTTTCAAGGCATTATAAGAATCTCCCAGAGTGGAATAGATCTGTAGAAGTACATCCTTATCCTCAGATTCAAGATCTAGTGCACTTTTTAAGATAGCAGCCGCTTTTTCATAATTCTTAGTCTGGGTATATCCAATACCGGTATAGAGGTACAATTCAGCCTGATTTGGGAATATACTCAATGCTTTATTGCCATCTAAAATTGCCTGCTGAAATTCACCACGACTTACCTCAATGCGCAATAACTGCTCCCAGATCAGATACACCTGATCATTAATAGCTAATGCCTTTTTGTAAGATTCCTGCGCTTGCTCATATTTTCGCTCCTGAAATAGCACATCTCCCTGAACCGCAAAAGCTTTTGCTTCATTCGGATGAACCCTTACCATGATCGAAGCCAGTTCATTAGCATAAGCCCTGGCCTTCATTTCAGTAAACATTGGAAAAAATGAAAGAACAATCCTTACTTTTTCATCAATATCCAGGCTCGGATCTGCAAAAGCCACTTTAAGCTCTATGAATGTATTCTCGTATTGTTTTAATGCCTTATAGTGATCGGCTAAAGCAAGTCGCACCATGGCATTTGATGAAGAAATAGACTTTGCTTTAATCAGAATTTCAATAGCCTTTTCACGATTTCCTGATTGCGTAAGTACTTCACTCAGATAAATATAATTTCGTATTTCATCAGGTTTGGAGGCAATCAACCCTGTAAGTTCTTCTTCAAGCTTGCCTGATTTTCCTTGCTGCATCAATATCCGTTGCCTGGCAGAAATAAGTTCATCTGAAGAGCCAAATTTCTGCTCAATTTCATCGTAGGCAGCCGCGGCATCATCTACCTTTCGAAGAATAAGAAATGCATTTGCTTTATCATAATAATAGGCTTCTTTCTTAGGGGCAATCTTGCTGAGCTCTTCAAGAACTGAAACTAATTGAGCTATTTTATTAGTCTTTTTATAGATATCCGCAAGGAGCAACCAATACCATTCATTTTTGGGATTAACTGTTACTGCATTCCTAATCAGGCCCTCGGCTTCGGTCGTATTATTCTGATCAAATTTTAAATTGGCCAACTCATACATAGCGGCATCATTCGATGGATCTACTTCAAGCACCTTCTCAAAATTAAGAGCTGCATCAACATAGTTCATCACAATCTTTTCATGAAGGCCTTCAAAGAAAAGATTCTTAACCTGTAGGCTATCTCCCTGATCCAAGACCTTCCCAACTACAATAACAGCACTATTCTTATTCCCCTTGGTTTTTTTTTGCGCAACTACAGAAAATGCACAACTAAAAAGGATGAATAAAAATGCTGCTTTTTTCATGGTCATTATAATCCGGTATGACCATAGCCGCCTGCACCGCGAACAGTTTCTGAAAGTATTTCCACTTCTTCCCAAATCACTTTTTCATGTGCAGAAATGATCATTTGAGCAATGCGGTCACCATTATTAATTTCAAAATCTGTATCAGAAAAGTTAATTAGCAGAATTTTTAACTCACCTCTGTAATCTGCATCAATGGTGCCGGGTGAATTTAAAATACTGATTCCATGCTTCAATGCGAGCCCGCTTCTAGGTCTGATTTGGGCTTCAAAACCAAGCGGCAATTCTATAAATAAACCAGTGGGAATCAACTTCCTTTGCATTGGCTTTAAAACCTCTAATTCAGTCAAATTTGCCCTGAGATCCATTCCTGCAGAAGCAAAAGTTTCATAGGCCGGAAGCGGATGCGATGATTTATTAATTATCCTGATATTCATTTTATGCCAAAAATTGCTTTTAGTTCCTTCCGTTCAACAAAAAATAGTGTACCTGTAAATATAATAAAGAGTGCATTTCCAATGAGTAAATTACGTTCAAATACTACAAATGCTATAAAAACGATACAAACCGATGCCAAAAGATAGCTGATATTTTTTTTGAGGTTATATGGAATGGGATAATTTTTTTGGCCCCAGAAATAGGAAAGCACCATCATCACGGTATAGGCTGTGAGTGAGATCCAGGCAGAAGCCATATAGCTATACTTAGGAATGAAAATTATATTGAGGACGATTGTTAGAACTGCGCCAATTCCTGAAATATATAATCCATAACGGGTTTGGTCGGATAATTTATACCAAATTGATAAGTTGATATAGATGCCAAGACTAACATAACCAAATAATAAAATGGGAACTATCCGCAAACCCGACCAGTAGAGTGCCTGTTCTGCCGCATCTTTACCCTTAATAAAATATTTCAGTAGTTCAATATTTGCCACCAGTAATACAAATATCAAGGAAACTGCAATCACAAAGTAATTCATGATTCTGGCGTAGGTTTCAGTAGCGTTCTTGTTCTTGGCATGGCTAAAGAAAAAAGGCTCAGCCCCCAGGCGAAACGCGTTAATGAAGATGCTCAGAAATACGGCTATTTTACAGCAGGCAGCATAAATTCCAACTTCCTGCACAGATATGCTAGAAGGTAACAGCTGTCCCAGAAATATTTTATCTATATTTTCATTAATAATGAAAGAAATATTAGCGATGAGTACCGGCAAACTGTAAACGAACATCTCTTTGACCAAGGCGATATCGTAAGTAAAAGTCAATTTCAACAACTCTGGCACGAGCAACAACAGGGTAATCAAACTTGCTATCAGGTTTGAAATGAACACATAGCCTACCCAGCCTTCTCTATACCAACCCATAATATATTCAGAACCATACCAGCCCTCTTTAATGATCAGAGGAAATACAAATATGAAGAGCAGGTTTAATCCAATAAATGTTAAAATATTGACAAACTTAATGAAGCTATAACGTAGAGGCCGGCCATCAGCCCTTACTTTTGCAAATGGTATAACTGCCAGGGCATCAGCAACAAGAATATACATGAAATATTTAATGTAACGCGCATAATCGGGATCATAGACATCACCCTTTTGAATCCATGCTGCAATGTCATCTACAAAAAGAAAGGTGAAAAGCAGGAAGATCAAGGCCATCAAAGAGACTGTGAAAAAAGTATTATTATATACTTTTTGCTTGTCATTCTCATATTTATTGAGGTAACGGAAATAGGTGGTTTCCATTCCGAATGCCAGTAAAGCATTAAGCATAGAGGCCCAGCTGTACATTACAGAAAAGATTCCGTAAACTTTGGGAGAATAAAGCCCTACATAAACAGGGGTAAGGAAAAAATTTAAAAAGCGGGTTATGACCGTACTTAACCCGTAAATTGCAGTCTGACCGGCAAAGTTCTTAATTGCTGACAATATGAGAATGGATTAGCATAAACAAAACTACTTTTTAACTATCTCAAAATTACGATACTTTTTCAATTCACCTTCGCTGGCTGTTACATTTTCAACTACTGCCCTGTCTGAACCCTTATTGCAAAATTCAAGAAAGAGTTCCAGAGAAAAATCGTCGCCTTCGGCTTCAATCAAAACAGTACCGTCAGGCTGGTTGCGGGCTGTACCTTTTATGCCCAGCTGATCTGCTACTGCCTTACTCATTGCTCTGTAAAAAACGCCCTGAACTTTCCCAGTAATAACAATATCAAGATGTTTCATAACAATTTTTAAAATTTAATTGGCTGATACGTAGTTTCTCAAATATAAATTACTGCCATATTTCATTAAGAACCTGAGCTGCTGTCTTCATGCTATGAACGTACCAAGCTAATGACCAATTTCAAGTTCACCTTCAACAAGATCACCTTCGAACATACCCTTTTTTACCTTGCCTTTTCCTAAAATACGCATTAATTCAATATTGAACAGTTTAGTAATGGAATTCATTTCTGTAAAAATGATTTTTTAAGCTCAGCCCCGCAAATTATGCTAAATAAGACGCTGAATCTGTGATAAATGGGTAATTTCTGTACCATTTACCTGAGAGATCAGGTTTAATCCGGGTGTTTTGCCTTTTTCTATCGAACCAAACTTACTATCTATCCCCAGAAATTGAGCGCCATTCAGTGTAGCCCAGCGAATAATCTGGCTGCTTGGCAATTCAGAGAAATATTCTTTGATAGTTTTTAACTCTGATAAGATGCAAAGTTTATCATTAGAGGCAAGGCTATCAGTACCAACGGTGATGTTCAATTCGGAATTGATAAACAAGGCAAGATCCGGCAATCGCTGTTCAATGTAGAGGTTTGCATTGGGGCATAAACACCACGTAATATTCTTTTTAGAATGTTTAACTGCAACAATGTCTTCTAAATTAGTAAAAGTATTATGTACCAGTAAAATCTTTTGATTGAAAGGGAATAAGGGTAATACGGCCTGCAGTGAAGTTTTTGATTGGGCTTCAAAAAAGCTCATATCAAGATTCAGCATTTTATAAAAATCAATAAATGCACCACTTTTATTCAAGAAAAACTCATTTTCAGACTCGGTTTCCTGATTATGCATGCTGAACAAATTTTCATGATCTTCAGCATAGTTGCTTAAAATAGAAAAAAGCTCAGCTGACACCGAATAAGGAGCATGCGGAGCAAAAGATGCCGGCAAGGGAGCAAACTCAGCTTTTAGATCGAGTGCTTTTTGAAATACTGTTTCTGCCCTTAACGGATCAAAACCGAGCAATTCGATAAAAGTATGGTAATAGATCTGGCTATTTTGTTTAACTGACTTTGAAAACTTATTATTTGAAATATCCCCAACTGCTACGATTCCGTGTGCAAACATCAGCTGATCATATGTTTTCATAGCTGCTACTATCTGATCTTCATTTGCTAACCTTTGGGATATTACTTCGCTTATAAAAGATACAAGTCCTGTACCTTTTTGGATTTTACCAAATAGATGCGAAAGCTCCAGATGACAGTGGGAATTGACAAAGCCCGGAACAATAATGCCTTCATAATGCTCTAAAGTTGCGGATATCTCTAAGCTACTACCCCCATCAATAAGATCTATGATTTCTCCTGAATCACCAATAACAACTATTCCATCCTTGATCGGATCAGAACTGACCGGAAAAATATAGTTTGCACTGAGGTATCTGGGCATAAAGCAAAAGTAGTTTTTAGTATTGAGTAGTGAGTATTGAGTATTGAGATAAATTCTGCTGAATTTCATAAATGTACCTCCACCTCATATTTCAGACAACCCGATAGCTATCGGGTGACAACAGATAACTGATAACTGATAACTGACAACTGATAACCATTTTTAGAGTATTGAGTAGTGAGTATTGAGTATTGAGATAAATTCTGCTTTAATTCATACCAGCACTTCAGACAACTGATAACAGATAACTGACAACAGATAACTGACAACAGACAACTGACAACAGACAACAGACAACAGACAAAAATTTTAGTATTTTTGCAAATAATGCAAGCTATTCAAAAAACAGACATACGCAGTTTATCTCCTGATAAACTTAAAGAGCATTTCATTTCTATTGCTGAACCGGCCTTTAGAGCAAAGCAGGTTTATGAATGGTTATGGGAAAAATCATGTACTGATTTTGAGGAAATGAGTAATCTTTCCAAGCCTTTGCGAGAGAAATTAAAGGAAACTTTTACGATCAACAATGCACAGGTTCATCAGTCGCAGTTTAGTGCTGATAAAACCATCAAGAGCACCTTTATGCTTTTTGACAATAATATCATTGAAGGCGTTTTGATTCCTGCAACCGACCGCATGACGGCTTGTGTTAGTTCGCAGGTTGGCTGTAGTCTTACCTGTAAGTTTTGCGCCACCGGCTATATGGATCGTAAGCGTAACCTAAATGCGGCTGAGATCTATGATCAGGTAGTACTTATAGACAAACAGGCGAAAGAAAACTATCAGATTCCCTTGAGTAATATCGTTTATATGGGCATGGGCGAGCCACTTTTGAATTATGCAAATGTGCTTAAATCGATTGAGCGAATCACCGCAAAAGATGGTTTAAATATGGCCTCAAAGCGAATCACCGTCTCTACTGCGGGCATTGCCAAAATGATCAAAAAACTGGGTGATGATGAAGTAAAGTTTAATCTGGCACTTTCGCTTCATGCTGCCAATGATGAAAAACGCAATACAATCATGCCAATCAATGAGCAAAATTCATTGAAAGCATTGGCAGATGCTCTAAAATATTTTTACTCGAAGACTAAAAGTCCGGTCACTTACGAATACATCGTATTCAACGACTTTAATGATAACTTAATAGATGCCGAAGAGTTAGTAAAATTTTGCAGACATATTCCATGCAAGGTTAACATTATTGAGTATAACCCCATCAGCTTTGCCGATTTTGAAAATGCAGGCATAGATAAAATCGAAGCCTTTGCTGCGCACCTCAGAAAAAGTGGTATCAATACCAATATCAGAAGAAGCCGTGGAAAAGATATCGATGCGGCTTGCGGGCAATTGGCAGTAAAAAGCTAGTTCTTACTTTCATTAGCATAACCTAGATGAAAATGAATGATCAGGCTTACTGTTAGAATAATGGCTTTCAATTACCGCTAACTCATTAATCCGCTACAGCACTCCTAAAAAACAGTTGAGCTTATTACCTTAAGGTCATGAAAGAGATCTTAAGCTATTTTATAGATCTGATTGCACTATTCTTTCCAGAACTCTGTGCCGCATGCGGCCGGAGCCTGTACAGAAATGAGCGGATCATTTGCACGAATTGTATTTACCACCTACCCCACACTAACTTTCACGATGACCCAGAGAATAAAATGGCCCGACAACTTTGGGGTAGATTTCCTTTTGTCCAAGCAATTGCATTTCTATACTTCCGAAAAGGGAACAGAATTCAAAATTTAATGCATCAACTTAAATACAAAAAAAGTCCAGAAACTGGCAGCCGTTTAGGTGAGCTTTATGCGTATGAATTAAAAAGATCAATGACATATAAACCGGCAGATCTTATTATTCCGGTACCACTTCACCCTGCAAAATTCAAAAAACGAGGCTATAATCAAAGTGAATGCATCGCCAAGGGGTTATCATCGATCCTAACAATCCCAGTCAGTACTGCTAATTTAGTGCGCCTTGAAAATACTGAAACGCAAACTAAAAAATCACGTTATGCGAGGTACGAAAATCTAATAAATGCATTTTATATACATGATGAATCAGAATTTATAAACAAACATGTGATGCTGATCGATGATGTAATGACTACAGGGGCAACACTTGAGGCATGCAGTATCCTCCTGCAAAAAATCGAGGGTGTTGAAATCAGTATTTGCACCATCGCATACGCTGAATAACTAGTAAAATAGGCCTTGAAAATTTAAGAAATTGTGTTTTTTGATACCGTGTAATGCCCAATTAATTAATGCCTTTCCTCCCCCATCTAGAGGGGGACATGCACAGCGACATCTAAAACCTTGCTAAAAAATTGAGGTGCTTATTTTATGGAATTTAATTTCAATAAATAATGATTTTTTAGTTTTTAACAGATTTCCCTTAGCCATCCAGTGTCAACGCTGGTCCAAAGGAAT
>CANKAT010000057.1 GCA_947479815.1 Sphingobacteriaceae bacterium | reverse complement strand
TAGTGAGTATTAAGGATAATTCTTCGGGAGTTTTATTCGTGTTAATGAATTGCTGCAGCCACTTATAAGAGATCTTCATGTTCTAAAAATGATAAACGACAAAGATAGAAAGAGATATGAGATTTGAGAAAGGAAATTAGAACTGACGAAGGATTAAAAAAAATGGATTGAACTATCGGGTATGCAAAGGGTAGTAATTAAGCTTTCATACATTAATCTAGGATTCCTTCATCCGCAAAACTCAAAAAACCTTGATCCGAAATGATCAGATGATCCAATACAGGAATATCTAAAAGCTTTCCTGCAGACCTCAATTTTTGGGTTAATTCAATGTCTGCCTGACTAGGTTTCAAATTACCTGAAGGATGATTATGCGCTAGAATCAATGATGCAGCATGATTTTCGAGAGCTATATTAAAGATAATCTTAGGGTCAGCAATTGTACCTGCCTGACCACCTTTACTTACCAGATGAGTCGATGTGATCTTATTTGCTCGGTTGAGTACAATGATCCAGAATTCTTCATGATTCAGATCTTTAAACCTAAACAATATAGACTCATAAACATCAATACTGGTACTTACCTGCACCCGATCTGGGCTTATTGTTTCTTTTCTTCGCCTCCCTAATTCAAACGCTGCAATGATGCTGATGGCTTTTGCCTCGCCGATACCTTTAAATCTGGACAAGTCAGAAACGCTAAACCTGGCAAGCTGGTTGAGATCATTTTGACATGAATAAAGAATACGCTTACTTAATTCAACAGCGCTTTCATTTCTACTACCTGATCCAATCAGGATGGCTATGAGTTCTGTATCACTCAAACTTCTTCTTCCCTGGTTCGATAATTTTTCTCTGGGGCGATCTTCCTCAGCCCATGCCTTGATGTTTAATTTATGTTCATATGAGCCCATAAATTAAACATCGAAAAAAACATACTAAAAAAAAAGGGGTTCCGAATAAACGGAACCCCTTTTTTAGTAAACGGTCTTTTGAGATTATTTCAAAGCGTTAACAAATTTTGTCAGTTTTGACTTATTGTTAGCTGCTTTGTTCTTGTGTATGATATTCTTCTTTGCTAAACGATCTAACATAGAGATCACTTTACTTAAAAGCGGTGTAGCTTCTGATTTGTCAGTAGTAATACGTAATCTTTTGATTGCGGATCTTGTGGTTTTCGCTTGATAGCGATTACGTAAACGCTTAGCTGCGTTTGATCTAATTCTTTTTATCGATGATTTATGATTTGCCATTTCTTAAGCTTATTATTCCGTCCTTCTTTTAAGGACTGCAAATATATGCCGATTATTTTAATATTCAAAGCATAATTTAAAAAAAGCATAAATGCTGATTTGTATCCCATTCAAAGTTTCAATCAGCGATTAATCGGCAGGATAATAGCCTGAATTTGACCACTAATCTGCTTTATAACAAGAATTATTTCCGTTCAATCAGGAATCAGACCTTTAAATAAATTTATTAAACTTTTTAATAACGGCAAGGTAAATTGAATACAAACCGAATCATAAAACTATGCATGATCAAAATTTAGAATTAAATTAAATGGCGGAAACCTATTCAAAAAAATATTTACAGGCAGTTTTTACTGTAAAAAGAAGAAGAAATCTATTCCTGTTTTCGATCCTGATCTTATGTATTTTTTGCTCCTCCTGGGGGTTTTTTGCACATCAAAAGATCAATAAACTTGCTGTATTTACATTACCTGGTGATATGATTGGATTTTACAAAAATAACATCGCCTTCATTACTGATCATGCTGTAGATGCTGACAAACGCCGTTATTCAGACACTGCAGAAGCTCCCCGTCATTTTATTGATGCAGACCGATATGGCGAACACCCCTTTGACAGCATACCCGAAAAATGGAAAGATGCTGAGGCGAAGTTCAGCAAAGCAATTCTACAGGAAAACGGAATCGTTCCCTGGCAAATTGAGAGAACCTATTATTCATTGGTAAAAGCCTTTCAAATACGCGACTCGATCAGAATACTGAGATTATCTGCCGACCTTGGTCATTATATTTCGGATGCACATGTACCGCTTCATACTACAGAAAACTACAACGGGCAAAAAAGTGGTCAAACTGGGATACATGGTTTTTGGGAGAGCAGATTACCTGAATTGTTTGCAACTGAATACGACTTCATTGTAGGTCGCGCAATCTATATTGATAAGCCGCTAAAATCTGCTTGGAGTATAGTTAAAAATTCGCATAGCTATGTAGACTCTGTTCTGCTAATTGAATCTAGGCTCAGCAAAAAAATCGCCTCTGACCGTAAATTCAACTTCAGCAAGCGAAATGGCCGGGTTGAACGGCAATATTCAGATGAATTTTCAACTGCCTATCATAAGGCATTGAATAAAATGGTTGAAAAACAAATGCGAGCTTCCATACTAATGATTGGAAGTTATTGGTATTCCGCCTGGATTGATGCTGGTCAACCCAGGTTGAAAAATTTTACAGTTACTGAATTAAGTGCCGCAGAAAAGAATACCCTGAAAAAAGAATCGGAACTATTTCAAAAAGGAGAAATCATTGGTAGAAAAGAAAACTAAGCCTCATTTATAAAAAGAAACTAATGATTCATCTTAAATGAGGATGAAAAAAAGAAATAGTTGAGGTAAAGGGGGATTTACTAATCTCAGGAATTTACTTTAATCTTTTCTCGGATCACTTCAATTACAGGAGGGAGCATAGAAAGGATAATTATGCCGAAAATAACATAAGTAAAATTCTCCTTTATGACTGGCAAGCCACCAAAAAAATAGCCTATAAATAAAAATGAAGTGACCCATAATACTCCACCGGTAACATTATATGTTGCAAATTTGAGGTAGCTCATAGTACCAATACCCGCAACAAAAGGTGCAAAAGTTCTTATAATAGGAACAAAACGGGCATAAATAATGGTCTTACCTCCATGCTTTTCATAAAATGCCTGCGTTTTATCTAGATACTCCTTTTTTAGTAATTTATACTTACCACTAAATGCCAGAGGACCAATAAAATTTCCAATATGATAGTTCAGCAAATCGCCCAAAATTGCTGCCAAAATCAACAAAATACATAGCATAAAGATATTCAAACCACTATCTGGATTGGCAATTATTGCCCCTGCAGCGAACAGTAGTGAATCGCCAGGCAAAAATGGAGTGATAACAAAGCCTGTTTCTGCAAAAATTATTAAAAAGAGAATCAGATAAGTCCAGGTTTGATATTCCTGCACAATTTCTATTAAATGCTTATCTATATGAAGAATGAAATCGAGAAGTTGCTGTATAAGTTCCAATTTTTGCGCTAATAATTCTCAAAAATAGAAAACTAAGACTAATACACCTTACATTTCTATTAAAATTGATTTTTTTGATGAAATATTCATTAAAATATGTACTCTACTCCATCAGCGATTGAAAAATCTTATCTAATCTCCCACTGGAATTAAACCAGATTAAAGAAAAAATAAATGCTATTCGATATTCAATGAAACAAAACAGCCCGGCAAACTGCCAGGCTATTTTATATCAATAAGTTAAAGAATAGGATCAGGAATAGGTATTGAGCATAACCGGCATGACCAGCATCAATACATCTTCTGCATCATCATGAGTTTGTGGCATTAATAATCCGGCGCGATTAGGACTGCTCATTTCAAGCAATACTTCTTCTCCGGTTAGGTTGCTCAACATTTCAATCAGGAATTTAGCATTAAAGCCAATTTCCATGTCATCACCCTCATATTGGCATGAAAGACGCTCATGCGCTTCATTTGCAAAATCAATATCTTCTGAAGATATATTCAATTCGCTACCTGTAATTTTCAAACGCACCTGATGAGTGGTTTTATTTGCAAAAATTACTACGCGTCGAAGACAGTTTAAGAATAATGCCCGATCAATGATCAGTTTATTGGGATTATTTGTTGGAATTACAGCGTCATAATCAGGGTAACGCTCATCAATCAATCTACAAATCAGATTGATATTGCCAAATCTGAAGAAAGCACTCGTATTATTGTATTCAACTGCTACACTCACATCATCAGATGGAAGTGACGCTTTTAGTAAGGTTAAAGCCTTTTTTGGCAAAATAAAACTGGCGGGAGCATCTGACTTTGTATCTAAACGACGGTATCTTACCAGTTTGTGTGCATCTGTTGCAACGAATGTTATGTGCTGTGGGCTTAACTGACAGTAAACACCAGTCATAGCGGGGCGCAATTCATCGCCACTAACTGCAAACAAGGTTTTGTTGATAGCTTCTGCTAAAACAGAAGCAGGCATTGCCACAGAAGAAGGATTATCAACTACTGGAATTTTTGGGAAATCTTCTCCATTTTCACCGCTTAGTTTATATTTTCCATCTCCAGCGTTTATCTCTATAGCAAATGTTTTATCGTCTACAGAAAATGAAATTGGTTGATCAGGCAATGTTTTCAATGTTTCAAGAAGAATTTTAGATGGAATAGCCACCTTACCATCTTCTTTTGATTCGACAGCCAGCGAAGTTGTCATACTGGTCTGAAGATCAGTAGCAGAAACTGTGAGCACCCCATCCTTAATCTCAAATAAGAAATTTTCAAGAATTGGCAATACTGTGCTGCTACTTGAAGCACCGTTTACAGCCTGAAGCTGTTTTAATAATGTAGAAGTTGAAACTATAAATCTCATATTCAAATATCTGAAAAACAATAATAGTAAAGCTTTTTGGTAGTTCCTAATCAGCCAATATCCACTCGTATTAATTTTATATCTGTGGATTTGTAATTGTCAAAAATATACAATTTAACGTGTATACTTTCGAATACGGTAGTAATGTTGAAAAATACCGCAAACTATTAACAATATTATGGGCAAACCTATATTTATGAGCTGCCAAAATGTTTTTTCCTGCCTGATTTTTGCCCGGTCAAGCAATCTTAATTTTATTTCCTTGTTTCGAAGACTAATAATTCCTGAATCATCGCTTAAATAATCTGCCGCATTAAGAAGTAAGCTTTTATTAGCATACTGTTGCTGAGTATAGCGATCAAAGCCAAGTGGATAAGGAGAGCCATCTGAAGCATTAATCTGATTTTTAAAAATATCACCATCTGAAAAAACGATCATTTTTGCAGGCTTGCTGATTTCAGGAATATTAACCTTTTGGGTGATTCCCTGTGGGATAGGCCTGTTTTTGAAGTTTGAGGAGAAATTTCCTTCCAATAACACACCTGTAGGCATTGGAGTGCTTTGAAACAAACTTGGATCTGGTTCTTGTTCAACCATTCGCAATGATAACATGGTAGGAACTTCCAGCTTACGGCTATAGGGTGAAGAAGATAAAATAACTTCTGAACGTACATTTTTTACAGCGATCAAATCTATGGTTCCAGGAAATTCAGATTTAATCCCATCCAGGTTTTTAACCATTGGGTGTGTAGAAACAGGCACAAAAACTGGATAAAACAACCATGGTAAAAGCTGAATTTGTGACTGCCCACCAACATCCCCAACATTTAATGGAATTTGGGCTGCATTCATATCTGCAATAAGATCATAATTCAGTCGGACACCATATTTAAAAAGAATATCATCCAGATCCAGCTTTTTAGAAAAAGCTAATTGCTCCTCTGAACCGCGCAAACTATCAAGTTCGGCATTCACCTGGTCAAGTGACCAAATCAAGCTTCCCCCATTCATTACAAAATAATCGATTTTGTATTTATCTTCTTCAGAAAAGGGCTTTACAGGCTTGGCAATAATCAGCACCTTTAAACGATCAAGCCCATCAAAAGGAATTGTCGCCAGATTTACGCGCCCAACTTCGTAAGAATCTCCCAATGACTTCATTGCATCACTAAGCTGTAGGTCATTCAGCTCTCCATGCCCTTCAGTAAAACCAATCCGAACAGACCCACCCCTGGTTACTTTTTTTATTGCACTGGCAAAAGCATATTCCAGATTCTGAATAGAGTTATTCAATACTTCTTCTGGACTGATTCCTGCTCTTGTTTGAATTAGTTTTACAGGAATCTGAATGCCTTTATAGGTAATTAATGCAGCAGGGAAAATTATTTTTTGCGACATCCCATCTTCAGTTTTCACGCTCAGATTAGTAGGCTCAATACCCAGTTCTATCAGTCGCTGGTAGGATTCTTCCTGAGATTTTTGATCACCCCTTATTGGATTCACAAAATCAAACTGCAATTTACCGCCTGAATACGATTCAAAATCCCGCAAAAGATCATTCGTAGCGTTTCTTAATCGCTTAAATCCAGCCGGAAAATCTCCTTCCAGATAAACCGTTATTTGAACCTGATCATTCAGGCCAGCAAGAATATTTTTAGTGATCGGCGAAAGCGTGTATCGCTTTTCAGCTGTAAAATCAAAGCGAGTAAAAAATATGGATGCTACAAAATTGACCAGTACGATGCCAGCAAGTAAAATAGCCAGTCTGTTCAAATCTTTTTTCCTGCTATTTACCATTTCCTAGCCCCCAGTATTGTTTTGGATAAAAACAAAAATAAAGCTGTAAAACTTAGAAAATAGATCAAATCACGTGTATCAAGAACACCCCTACTAACTGATTGATAATGCTCATTAATTCCTAATTCAGTCAAAAAACTTGCAATTCCCTGCAAAGAAATGATGGAACTGATTGAGTCAAATCCACTAAAGGAAAAGAAACAAAGGAATACGGCAACTGTAAATGCGATGATCTGATTATTGCTTAAGGAGGAAGTAAATAGGCCAATTGAAGTAAATGCTGATCCCAATAAAACCAAGCCAATATATGAACCAATCACTGCACCTGTATCTATATTGCCCCGAGTTATTCCTAATTGATAAATACTGAAATAATAAATTAGCGTTGGCAAAAGAGTTAATAAAACGATCCCCAAACAAGCAAGGAATTTACCAAATAAAATATCCCAGTCGCTGAGCGGGCGAGTTGCCAAAAGCTCAAATGTTCCATCTTTTTTCTCCTCTGCAATGGCGCGCATAGTTATAGCAGGAACCAGGAAAATAAATAAATAGGGAGCGATATTGAAAAAACTATCCAAACCAGCATATCCGTAATCTAGAATACTGGAATCGGGAAACACCCAAAGGAAAAGGCCCGTAAATAGCATAAATGCGGCCATAATCAAATAGGCAACCCATGAAGTAAAAAACCCGGAAATTTCTTTAAAAAGAATACTAATCACTTAGCTTAATTTGATTTATGATACACTGAACAATTTTAACTAAATAATTTGAGCTTGGTGAACATGCGAACCAGTAAGTTCAATAAAAATGTTCTCCAGACTTTGATTGTTATGCTTTGACCTTAAACCCGTTAAGGTATCGTCAGCAACTATTTTACCCTTGTTGATAATAATCACATTTTCACAAATTGCATCTACCTCCTGCATAATATGGGTGGAAAGTACAACAGTTTTTGTTTTGGAAAGATCTTTGATCAAGGCTCGGATAGCAATTACCTGATTCGGGTCAAGTCCGGATGTAGGTTCATCCAAAATCAGAACTTTCGGATCAGCAAAAATCGCCTGAGCTAGTCCTACTCTTTGGCGATATCCTTTTGATAAGGCTCCAAGCTTCTTGTTCTGCTGATCACCTAGCCCGCATCGTTCAATTACATCATTAATCCGTTTTTCAGTTTGATCAATTTTTTGAATAGCTCCGATAAAGGCAAGAGCTTCCTTTACATACATATCCAAATAAAGCGGATTATGTTCAGGTAGGTATCCGATATGACGTCTAACTTCCATTGAATCTGTTCTGGCATCAAAACCACAAATATGGGCTGTTCCTGATGTTTGAGGAATAAAGCAAGTCAAAATCTTCATTGTTGTAGATTTTCCGGCACCATTTGGGCCTAAAAACCCAAGAACGCTTCCAGGAAGAGCCTTAAAAGAGATCCCATCAATTGCTTTTTGATTTCCATAGGTTTTACACAGATCTGATACTTCAATGCTCATGCTACAAAGTTAGTATTTAGAATGCTTAAATGAGAAAATTAGCAAATGAGTGAATTAGCAAATGAGTATATGAAACTCCCCTTGTTTCAAATTAAAGCATACACTCAAAATTTACGAGATTTAGCTGCGCTTGAAATAGATTTAGCAATAAAACTTAAAACCTATCACTAAAGAGGGGAAAATTAATTTCCAATACTATCTTTGCAGTGTTATGAGCAAAAACAACGAAGAACTTTTTAAGAATGTAGTTTCTCACACTAAGGAATATGGTTTTGTATTCCCTTCGAGTGAAATATATGATGGATTAAGTGCAGTATATGATTACGGGCAACTTGGATCTGAATTAAAGAATAACATTAAGACCTACTGGTGGAAAAGTATGGTTCAGCTGAATGAGAATATTGTGGGTATCGATTCAGCTATTTTTATGCATCCCAAGATCTGGAAAGCAAGTGGACATGTCGACGGCTTTGCTGATCCGATGATCGATAATAAGGATTCCAAAAAACGTTACCGTGCAGACAATCTTATTGAAGATAAAATTGCGCGTTACACTAAGGACGGCAAATCAGAAAAAGCAAATCAATTACAAGCCGATATGGATGCAGCATTAGCTGCAGATGATCTAAGTCAATTAAAAGAGCTGATTGAACAGCATGAAATTGTTTGCCCTGTTTCAGGAACAAGAAATTGGACAGATGTAAGGCAGTTTAATCTGATGTTTTCAACCCAAATGGGTGCGATGGCCGAAGGATCTGACGAAGTATATCTACGTCCGGAAACTGCCCAGGGCATATTTGTAAATTTTCTTAATGTTCAAAAATCAGGCCGTATGCGTATTCCGTTTGGAATTGCACAGATAGGTAAAGCCTTCAGGAACGAAGTAATAGCTAGGCAATTTATCATGCGTATGCGTGAATTTGAACAAATGGAGATGCAATTTTTTGTGAAGCCAGGTACAGAAATGGAATGGTATGCACATTGGAAAGAATCAAGACTTAAATGGCACCTTGCAGTAGGTACACCAGCAGAAAAATATCGTTTTCACGACCATGTAAAGCTTGCACATTATGCAAATGCCGCTGTAGATATTGAATTTGAATTCCCATTTGGATTTAAGGAAGTTGAAGGAATTCACAGTCGCACAGATTTTGATCTGAGCCAGCATGAAAAATTCTCTGGAAAAAAACTTCAATATTTCGACACCGTTGAAAACAAGAATTATGTTCCATATGTAATTGAAACCTCAATAGGTTTAGATAGAATGTTTCTACTCACCCTTTGCAATGCGTATGAAGAACAAGATCTGAGCAATGAAGAAAAGCAGGATTCAAGAACAGTATTGCACCTACACCCATGCCTTGCTCCGGTAAAGGCTGCAGTATTCCCGCTAACCAAAAAAGACGGATTACCAGAAAAAGCACGTGAAATCATGGATCTTCTCAAACTGGATTTCAATTTACAGTATGATGAAAAAGATTCAATCGGAAAAAGATACCGCAGACAAGACGCCATTGGAACACCTGTTTGTATCACGGTAGATCATCAGACATTGGAGGATAATACCGTTACCATCAGGCATAGAGATAGTATGGATCAGGAACGTGTGAATGCTGACGATTTAGATTCTATTCTGGGTAAGCTGGTGAGCTGGAAGAATTTATTGTCCTGAACCTAATTTCCATAAACAAGACGCTTAGGAAGAAGTTATCAATGCACTTATATGTCCATTGAACTGACAAAAGCAATAATTAAAACCATAATGGGTCAAACCTGTTTGTTCATCAATGCACCTGTAATAGCTTAAACCTCCAATTTTTTTAAATCAGGATCTTGCCATTGCAAATTCCATCTCTTTAGCAGGTATTGTTCAGGCTAGTATAAATTAATATGGTTATCCGTGTAAAGAGAGGTTTGATAATTCAAATCTCTCTTTTGCTTTTATATCTTTGCCCTTAATGATTCAAAAACTGGAAAATTTTCTGATCAAGTACCCGGGACAAACATTCTTTGTGCTTATGGTATTATCAATCCCAGCTTTTTTAATCAATCTTGGACTCCTGCCACTCTTTGCCGATGAACCTACACGGGCAAATGTGGCTCTTGAAATGATCATCAGCAAGAATTATTCAGTACCCACGGTGGGTGCAGAATATTATTACAACAAACCACCCCTTTATAACTGGATTCTTGCAGGATTTTATCTTTTAATGGGCAATTACTCAGAATTTACAACACGCCTCCCTGCCATCATTCCCATGTTTTTATTTGCAATCAGCATCTATCTGTCGGTTAGTTATTTTCTTAAAGACAAGCGAGTTGCCGCATTAAGTGGGATGCTTTTTCTGGTTAATGGCCGTATGCTGATCTATGACTCTATGCTGGGGCATATTGATATTTTCTATTCCTGGCTAACTTTTATCTCCTTTATGCTGATCTATTTCTTCCTTCAACGAAAGAACTGGTTCCTGCTATTCCTAATTTCGTATGTGATCACAGCAATAACCTTTCTGTCAAAAGGGTTTCCATCCATTGTATTTCAGGGATTTACACTCATCGCTGTACTTATTTACACTAAAAACTTTAAAAAATTATTTAGCTGGCAACACATTGTTAGCGGAATGGTTTCTGTATTGATTATTGGCGCCTATTTTTATAACTATTATCAGTTTAACCCGAATCTTGAAGGTTATTTCAGTACCATATGGGATCAAAGCAGTAAAAGAACAGCTGCAGAATTTGGACTGTATCAAAGTTTAATACATATAGTCAAGTTTCCTTTTGAACATATTGGACATATATTCCCGGCAAGCCTGCTAATTTTATTTTGTTTTCATAAGAATTTTATAAATGGAGTAAAACAAAATCCTTTTTTAACCTTTATTTCTGTGGTTTTCTTAGCAAATATTTGGGTATACTGGCTATCACCAATAACACGACCACGGTATTTGATGATGCTTTACCCGCTATTGTTCATTTTATGGAGCCATGCCTATTATGCTTACCGAGAACAACTTCCCGTTATCACTAAAATAGTAGATCGAGTCCTGCAAATTCTTGCACTGGCCGTTTGTTTAGGCATAGCCGCTGCATACTTTTTTGAACTGCAAAGCTTTGTAAGCTATCTGAATATCAAGATTGTTTTTCTGTTATCGATCAGCATTGGGATTACTTTTATGATTTGGCGTCTCAAAACTAGTAAGCTCATCCCATTTATTGCACTCTTATTAGTAGTACGATTGGCTTTTAGCTGGTTTATATTACCACACAGGCTAGAAAACATCGAGGATACGTATTTTCGTAAAGCTGCCGTAGAAATAGGTAGGATAACCCGGGGCCAAGCACTTTATTTGTATCAATATCATCCTGCTGAGTTAGACATCCCCTTTCATGATCAATTTATTTTTTATCTTCAAAAAACACGTATGAAACAGGTGAAATTTATCGAAGACGATGCCAAGCCAGGTTATTATTTTACCTTTGACCGGGATTTAAAAAATCGGAATGCACAACTGATAAAATCATATAAAAACCTCAAACTGTTCCAAATAAAATGAGAGAACTTTCTGTTGTGATTACCGTTCTCAATGAACGAGATAATATCACTCCGCTTATTGGAGCCATACATGAGGCTCTGAAAAACCTAGATTATGAAGTAATCTTTGTTGATGATGGTTCGGATGATGGTACGCAAAAACAAATTCGCGAGCAGGCTAATGACCGCATCACGCTCGTAGAATTACGAAAAAACTACGGACAAAGTACGGCTATGACAGCAGGAATTGATCATGCTACAGGTACCTATATTGCCCTGATTGATGGTGATCTTCAAAATGATCCATCAGATATCCCCTTCATGCTTCAAAAGATTAAAGATGAAGATTGGGATGTGGTGGCAGGGAATCGTGCTAACCGCCAGGATGGAATGTTTTTAAGAAAAATCCCTTCAAAAATAGCCAATGCCATAATCAGAAGAATGACAGGTGTTTACATCAAAGATTATGGTTGCACACTCAAGGTGTTTAAACGTGAGATTGCCGAAGATCTTGGTATTTATGGCGAGCTACATCGCTTTATCCCTGTACTTGCTAAACTTCAGGGTGCCAGTATCACACAGGTTGATGTAAAACATCATGCACGAATTCATGGAAGCTCTAAATATGGCCTAAACCGAACATTCAAAGTTATGGCCGACCTGATCACCATGGTTTTTTTCCGGAAATATATACAGAAGCCAATGCATTTATTTGGAAGCCTTGGCTTTATCTCATTTGGCCTTGGAATTTTAATCAATACTTATTTACTTATCCTTAAATTAATGGGGCAAGATATCTGGGGCAAACCGATCCTGATCTTAGGCCTTATATTTTTATTGGGAGGGATACAATTGATCACCTTTGGAATTTTAGCTGAAATTAATGTACGTACCTACTTTGAGGGCACAAATAGAAAAACCTACCAGGTAAGAAGAATTTTTAATGGAAAAAAAGAAGATCTGGAACATCGTTAAACTCCTGTTAAAAATTTCAATAACAGGATTATCCTTATATCTGGTTTCAAAAAAGGTCGAGTTTAATGATCTTAAAGATGCCTTTAGTAAGTCTAATCCGCTATTCCTGTTTTTAGCTTTTATCGCTTTCGTAATTTCGCAGCTAATTTCATCTTCCCGATTGAATACCTTTTTTAAAGGGATGGGTTTAAAGATTTCGGAGGCATTTAATTTTAAGATCTACTTATTGGGAATGTTCTACAATCTTTTTTTACCAGGAGGCATTGGAGGAGATGGCTATAAAATATTTATGCTGCGTAAAAAATTCAAGATTAAAGGACGCAGATTATTCCAGGCTATCTTTTTTGACCGGCTAAGTGGCTTATGGGCATTAGGCCTGATTATTTCGACATTAGTTATTTTCATTCCCCACCTTGGGATTCCAAATTGGGCTCCGGTTTTAGTGGTTACAATGGGCACCATAGCCTATTATATTGTAATGAAAAAGTTTTTCAAAGATTACAGTCATAATTTTATTATAACACATACCAAGGCCTTACTAGTTCAATCGATGCAACTAGTTGCGGTTATAATCTTACTTTATGCATTAAACTTTGATGGCAAATTCTCACCTTATCTGTTCATGTTCCTGGTATCCTCATTGGTGGCGATATTTCCATTTACCGTTGGCGGCTTAGGCGCACGAGAGCTGGTATTTGTTTATGGCGCGCAGTATTTTGAGATGGATCAACATTTGGCTGTGATCATTAGTCTGCTATTCTATTGCATATCTGCCCTATTGTCATTCAGTGGCATTTACTTTGTTTTTAACCCAAAAGAGATTGGTGTAAACAAGGTTGACCTGAAGCAAGATCTTGAGGTTGAATAAACCATCAATACTTGGATGATCCAGTTCATAAGATGATTTGCCCTTGTATTTCATTCCTAATTAAAATACCATCATTCTGATCATAAAAAATTAAAGTTGACTTAACATTGAATGTTTAACTTTATTAAAGTCCTAGTCAACTAAAATTCTGCAATTGAATTTCTGATTTTATTGGAGATGATATCCGTAGAAATTGGGCAGTATTTTTTAAATATATCCTCATTATTTAAATAAAAGCAATGAAGTCTGTACTCACATCAATTTTTGAATATCTATCAAAGCTCAGTCTGAGATCATTTAAAATGATCGAACCAAGCAGGAGAAATTTTGCTATCACACTTATTTTCATTACGCTAACCAGTTTAGCTGGTTGCGGAATGAATAAAAAGGATTGGAATATGAATGCCTTATTTGAAAAGGTGAAAGACCAATTTAAAAATAATTCAGTCATAGGACTCCAGGATGATAATTCCCGGATTGTAGCCACCTCTCAACTAATTGATCCTGCAGGTGAAACAATAAATTTTCCAGGCAGACCGCTAGATTTAGCTCTGAATAATTCAGGCAGCCTTTTAGCTGTTAAAAACAATGCCGCAATTGTATTCATGAATGCAGAATTGCACCAAGTGATACAAACACTGAAATTACCCTCTGGAGGCCTTAGCTTTAACGGAATTGCTTGGAGTTTGGACGATCAAAAAGTTTGGACCACGGATACTAAAGGATATTTACGATCCGCACGTTCAGCCAATGGATCATTTATCTGGGATGATGCCATTTTACTTCCAAGTTTGGATGCAAATGACAAAAGTGGTTCCTATCCTGGTGGCTTAACAATCGATCATGAAAAAGGCATTGCATACGTAGCCTTAAGCCGTAATAATACACTCGGTATCGTTAATCTTAAGACCAAACAGCTTGAATCTCAAATCAAGGTTGGGATTGCACCTTACACCGTACTAATACAAAACAACTATGCCTATGTTTCTAATTGGGGAGGCCGCCAGCCACTATCCGGTGATAAAACAGGGCCTTCTGGCGGATCAAGTGTTGTAATAGATCCCAAAACAGGAATTGCATCATCAGGGACAGTCTCTGTGATTGATCTAAAAAGCAAAAAAGTTATTAAAGAAATCGATGTCCATTTACATCCCAGCGGCATGATTTCCTCACCTGATAAGACCCAAATCTATGTAGCCAATGCCAATAGTGATCTAATATCCATTATTGATACCAGAACCCATAAATTGACCAAAGACTTGAGTTCAAAACCGATGTCAGAGCTACCTTTTGGAAGCGCACCCAACTCACTTACGGTAAGCCCGGACGGGAAAACACTATTTGTGGCAAATGGAGGTAATAATCACATCGCGGTAATTGACCTAGTTAGCGGTAAGGTCAAAGGACTTATCCCTACCGGATGGTATCCCAGTTCAGTAGTATTATCAGGTGATGGGACTAAACTATTTGTGGCTAATACAAAGGGAGATGGCCGCCCTCAAGCAGGCTTACGTGATAAAGGCATTAACTCTCATGATTATTCTGGTTCAGTTTCTTTTATTGCGGTACCCAATTCTGAAAACCTGAGAGATTATACCATACGTGCCGCTACCTCCATGCGCTTACCAAAGATTACCCAGGCTTTGAGTCTGGAGCGTGTAAACGAAAGAATTGTTCCTGTTCCAACCCGGCCAGGTGAAAAATCAGTATTCAAACATGTATTGTACATCATTAAAGAAAACCGAACTTATGATCAGGTATTCGGAGACATTCCTCAGGGTAAAGGAGATAGTTCATTAACTCAATTTGGGCGAATGGTAACTCCTAACCATCATGCACTTGCAGAGAATTTTGTATTGTTAGATAATACCTATTGCAATGGGGTATTGAGCGCCGACGGGCATCAATGGGCCAATGAGGGATACGTAACAGATTATATTGAAAAAAGCTTCGGTGGCTTTGTTCGAAGTTATCCGTATGAAGGCGATGATGCCTTAGCATTTGCTTCTTCCGGTTTTATATGGGATAAAGTTTTAGATGCCGGACTTAGCTTTCGAAATTATGGGGAATTTGTAACGGCGAAGGTTGAACCAGCCAATGCCAGCTGGACTCAACTATACGCTGACTATAAAAATGGGACAAGGAATGTAAAAATCAAAGCAACCAGTAAATTGCATACCCTTGAACCCTATCTCTGCCCTACTTTTGTTGGTTTTCCAAGCTCCATTCCAGATGTATACCGTGCAGGAGAATTTCTGAAGGAATTCCGCGGGTATGAAAAAAAACATTCACTACCCAATTTCATGATTATGCTTTTGCCCAATGACCATACCACAGGAACAAAAGAAAATTATCCAACTCCCCGAGCTCAGGTAGCCGATAATGATCTAGCATTAGGGCAAATTGTAGAAGCGGTAAGTAAAAGTGAATTCTGGAAAGAAACTGCTATTTTCGTTATTGAGGATGATCCTCAGGCGGGTTTAGACCATGTAGATGGCCGTCGTACGGTAGCGCTTTGTATCAGCCCTTACACTAAAAGAGGAAAAGTAATAAGCACGCATTATAACCAAAACAGTATTGTGCGTACCATTGAACTGATCTTGGGCCTTTCACCCATGAGCCAATTCGACCTGATCGCTAATCCAATGACCGATTGCTTCACAAGCAAACCTGATTTCAGTCCCTATACTGCATTAACTAACCAGATTCCACTGGATGAGATGAATCCTAAACTGTCAACTTTATCAGGAAAAAAGAAATTTTGGGCAAAAAAATCAATGCAGATGGAATTAAGTGAGCTTGATCAGGCAAATGAAGATACCTTAAACCTTATTCTCTGGTATTCTGTAAAAGGATATAATACACCTTACCCCAAAATTGCGAGAAAATAATTCTGTGTAAAGAATAAAATGAACTAATTATTCAGAGACAGGGTTTTGATTATTGTACCACTCATAAAATTTGAGCAAACCGGTTTCAAGCTTAGTTTCAGGGTGGTAGTTTAATAATTTCTGCGCTTTGCTAATATCTGCATAAGTTTGGGGCACATCTCCAGCTTGCTCGGGCAGGCGGTCAATAATAGCCTTCTTTCCACAAATGCGCTCTATTGCCAGAATTAGTTCAGTTAATGTAACCGTTTGGTGGTTTCCAAGGTTAATAATCTCAAAATCAGACTTGTCATAACTTATTGCCGACTTAATACCCTCGACGGTGTCATTTACAAAAGTATAGTCTCTGCTAGTTGACCCATCGCCAAATACAGGGATGGTCTGCCCTTTAGAAATAGAATTGAAAAATTTATGAATAGCCAAGTCGGGCCGCTGTGCTGGTCCATAAACTGTAAAAAAACGAAGTGCTAAAAAACGGATCCCATATAAATGACTGTACACATGGCCCAGCATCTCACAGGATAACTTTGTTGAAGCATACGGACTGATCGGCATCAGTTTTTCTTCCTCATGCCAAGGCACATTCTGATTAATTCCGTAAACACTGCTGGATGATGCAAATACAAACTGTTTGATATTTCTTTGGCGGGCCAATTCCAACAGGTTTTGGGTGCCCGATACATTCACTTCCTGAAAAAGTATAGGATTATTGATACTCGTTCTAACCCCTGCTTTTGCTGCAAGATGTACAATCACATGAATTTCTGACAAGGCTAAAAGATCATTCATTTTCCGGACATCGCCTTCAATAAAGCTGAAGTTTGCATTGGAAATGAAAGAAGACATATTCTTTTCTTTCTGCTTCCGGCTATAAAAGTCATCGAAATTATCCAGGCCAATGACCTGAATATCGTCTCTTTGCAACAAACTGCTAATCAGGTTACTTCCAATAAACCCAGCTGCACCTGTTATCAGAATTCGCTTTTTCGTATTCATATCTGGCTCAAAAATACAAAATTACCGCTTTGCTTTTGACAAAATATAGTCTATCATAAAAACTAGCACCCAAAAAAATTGGTAACTTTATACGAGCAATTCTTGAAAGACCAATTAACAAACAATTTAGCATGAATATTTTACTAAGCGGTGCAAGCAGTGGAGTTGGATTTGAGGCCGTTATTGAGCTGATAGCTAATAAGCATCATAAGATTATAGCCCTAGCCCGATCGGAAGAAAAACTAAATAAATTACAGGAAATTGCATTTGCCCTAAATCCTGGCTGTTCTTTATCTATACTCAAATTCGATATCGCTCATGATAACTATGAGAATATTCTAATTCCATTTGTAAAAGAAAAATTAGGTACAGTGGATGTACTAATCAATAATGCAGGATCACTGATTAACAAAAATTTCATGCAAACTACGCCGCTTGATTTTGCAGAAATGCTTCAGAATAACTTTTTAGGGCACATCAATATGATCCAGCATATGGCTCCTTTGATGCCTCAAAAGAGCCATATTTTAAATATTGGGAGTATGGGTGGGTTTCAAGGGAGTGTGAAATTTCCAGGACTTGCAGCCTATTCTGCAAGTAAAGCCGCACTTCATACCCTGACCGAATGCTTGGCCATAGAATTTGCAGATAGACAGATTGCCGTAAACTGCCTGGCATTGGGTTCAGCCCAAACCGAAATGCTTGAAAAAGCTTTCCCTGAGTATCAATCGCCAGTTTTAGCCTTTGAAATGGGTAAATATATAGCTGATTTTGCGCTTAGCGGACATAAATTTTTTAACGGGAAAATCATTCCGGTTGCACATACTACACCCTAAAATAAACACATGAAAAAAGAACTCTATGTAGTGCTACTAATTACAAGTTTCATAATTGGGTCTTGTAGTACCGATACAACAAAAGATACGGAACAAAATACCAGCACAACGTCTGCTGCACTAGAAGATTTAGGCAAAACGCTGATTGTTCCGTGGAATGTAGAACTAAACGACAGTACTCAGCTAATGGAAATCAAAAAAAACCCAGAGGCTAACATGTTTAATCTAGAGCCCGTTGATATGGTAGATGCAATCAATTTTAAATACCCACAAATAAAACTTGAATGGCTGAAGCAAGAAGGGAAACGAGCTTTTGTAAAAATTGAAGATGCTCGCTACCTAACCAGAGAATCGGGAACAGAAGGCGCTATGGCCTATTTGGCAGAAGTTACTTTTTCATTTACCGAATTTAAGGGTATTGAGGAAGTAGATTTCGCTTTTCAAGAAGGAGATCATGCTCGCCCGGGATTATACACTAGAGAGAACTTTAAGAATTTCAATTAATAAAATTGATGTTTAAGTAAAAAGATGTTTAATATCCTTGTCTCTAAAAAATAACAGATACCATCATTGGCTAAAATTGATTTAGACGAGAGCAAACCCCAAAAAAAAGCTGAAAGGTGAAAGGTGAAAGCAAAAAGTTATAAGTTGTAGGTAATAAGTTGTAAGTAGAAAGGGAAAAGCTGAAAGGTAAAAGCTGAAAGCAAAAAGTTATAAGTTGTAGGTAATAAGTTGTAAGTAGAAAGGGAAAGGCTGAAAGCCTAAAGCTGAAAGCTGAAAGGTAAAAGCTGAAAGTAAAAAAGACTTAGAAAAGCGATCAAAATATCTTGCAGAACCGACATCTAAACACTGGCGTGTTATAAACTCGATTCCACAAGATTAAGAAATCCACCCATGAATTGTCTCGAGAAAAACAAAAACATCGTTATTAAAACAGTTTTGACCGTTTCCTCAAACGGACATTACTAGCCTTGAGATTTCTTACTTTGCATCTGTAATTCAGACACCACAATTTCAGTGACATAACGCTTCACCCCTTCTTTATCGTTATAAGAACGGCTCGTTAATTTACCTTCTACCGTTATTTCGGAACCCTTGTGCAGATAAGATTCTGCCAGGCTAGCCAAACGATCCCACAACACTAGGTTATGCCACTGAGTTTCTTCTACTTTCTCACCTTTATCATTTCGATATGAATCATTTGTGGCAATTGATACATTAGCCACCTTCTTTTTTTCACTAATGGTTTTTACTTCCGGATCATTTCCTAAAAATCCCATTAAGCGCACACTGTTTCTAAGATTACTCATCTTCTTACATTTTTAAATAATTAAAATAATCAAACCACCTGGTATTGACAATTCGAAGGTGAGAAGATTGATAAAAATTAACCGTACACTAAACGGATACATACGTTTATAACCGATTTGACAGACTAATAGTACATTCATACTAATAGATCATAGGAATATGGAAAGAGTATGCTTAGACTGCAGCAATACACTAAGAGGCCGCACAGATAAAAAATTTTGCGATGACCAATGCCGTAGCAATTTCAATAACCGTATGAAAGCGGGACAACAAGGTTGCATACGCCCTATTAACAGTATCCTGAGAAAGAATCATACGGTACTTTCCCGGATTTGCATTGGCAAAAAATTGCGCACCACCAAAGACAACCTCTTACTCAATGGTTTTAACCCCGATTACCATACCCATCTGCACCAAACCCAGAATGGGAACACCTATTTTTTCTGTTATGATTATGGTTTTCTATTCCTAAACAAAGATGAAATACTGATCGTAAAAAAATTGAAGACTAATGATTACTAAAATATAGTAAGCCAAGCTGATCAAGTATGATCGTGTTTACAGAATTGCGGGTTGTTTTGAAACTATTCGATAGGTATACAGGGCTAATTTTAGAACTACATTGGAGGTATTGAGGCAAACAAGCAGCAAAACCACCACAATGTTTACACATGTTGTAGAAAAGGCTTACAAGAAAATTTAGAGTCCCTTTGATGATTTGTAATACTAAAACAATATATTGAACTGTAATAAAAACGCATTACCAATCAGCTCAAAATCAAAATAAATAAAAAAGCAAAATGAATATAACTATTATAGGAGCCTCGGCCGGAATAGGCTTAGAAACAGTAAAAAGAGGATTAAATAGAAATCATTCGATAACGACACTTTCTCGAACTGAAATTGAAATAGAAGAGAAAAAATCGCTAAATATGCTACTTGGTGATGCAACCAATAAAGCTGACCTATTAAATTCAATCCAAAACGCAGATGCTCTACTTATAACATTGGGGACTGGTAAGAATATGAAAGCCACTACCCTTTTTTCAGATTTTGCAAAATTAATTGTGGAAATTCATAGGGAGTACAATTTAGATATTCCATTTATTTTTGTTACAGGATTTGGAGCTGGAGAAAGTA